>JAKPAR010000108.1 GCA_029779375.1 Bacillota bacterium
TTTCATCTACATTCTTAAGAACAAAGAAAGCACAAATTATAGCTAATATGACAATTAAAATTATAATATTTCTAGATTTATCGCTCATATTTTCACCTTCCTTTTTCATTAATATTATCATTTAATAACTAGAATATCAACCTTATTTTGTATATCAGTACAATTAATATTTTAAAAAATAGCAAATTTTGCTGTTTGTATTTCATTTATTACAATATTAGTGTAAAATATTATTAAAGTACAAAGAAAGGAGAATTTTTATGGAAAATAATTCCGAAACAAAAAAGTCTAAAGAAAAATTTGGGAATTTAAAATTAAAAATTGTTTTTGCACTTATTTTAACTTTGTTCTTAAGCACTATGGTTTCAAATTTAATTTATGATCTTTTAGAGAATTTTGTCAATATCAACCCTAAATTCGCCATGTTCTTTTCAACTCTCATAAACATTGTAATAGGTCTATTGTTTGCTTATATTCTAGTCAGGACATTCTTTATAAAAAACATTAAAACAATATTGACAAACATAGAAAAAATAGCTCAAGGCGATTTAACACAAATTAAAGTCTTAAAAAACAACAGCGAATTCAATGCCATAAATGCATCTTTGAATAAAGTCACAGAAAATTTTAAAAATGTATTAAAAGAGATAAAAACAAATTCCGAAATACTTGCAGAAAGCACAAAAACACTATCTGACATAATAGAAGAAACAACAGAATCTACAGAAAATATTGCAAGCAATGTAAATGATATAGCTCTTGGCTCAGAGGATACTTCTAAAAATATAGTTGAATTAAATGAAGCAATCTCTAATTTAACTGAACTTTCTCAAACCACTGATAAAAATACCAATATAGCAACAGAGCTTTCCAAAGATATGGCAAGTTCTGCTGAAAAGGGAAGCAAAGATATGGATATGATCATTGAAAAAGTAACTTTAATTGACGATTCTACAAAAAATACTTCCACTATAATTGAAGATTTAAACAACAAAATTAAAGATATTGACAATATTGTCATCATAATAAACGAAATAGCTGAGCAAACGAATTTGTTAGCACTAAATGCAGCCATAGAAGCTGCAAGAGCTGGAGAAGCTGGAAAGGGATTTGCTGTTGTAGCTGAAGAAATTAGAAAATTGGCAGATGAAACTCATACATATTCAGAAGAAATATCTAAAATCACAAATTCCGTCATCTCTAGCAGTACTAATGCAGTAGAAAGTATAGAAAAAGTAAGCAATATCGTCGATGAAAGTGTAAATGTAGCTAATTTAACTAAATCATCTTTTGAAGAATTGTTAAGTAAAATAGTCGAAATAAATTCATTGATAATAGATATATCTAAAGCTGCTAAAGAAGAGAGAAGCAATAGTGAATACATCCTTGAAAGAGCCACAGAAGTTTCTGCAATATCACAAGAGACAACTGCTTCGTCTGAAAATAGTGCTGCTGCTGTAGAAAAAAATCTTGCTTCTATGGAAGAAATTACGGCTTCAATTGAAGATTTGGCAAAAATCGCAGAAAAACTTAACACTATGGTGGAGAGATTTACTATCTAATCTCTCCATTTTTTAAAATTATTTTTTAGGAGGCCTTGGCCCATAATATTGATAATAGTCTACTTTTATTCTTCCATTGTATAACTTCCTTTTTCTATCTGCCTTTTGCCCATAAAGCTTTTCAAAGTTTTCATTTGAAGTAATTATATAAATAGACCATGTATCCAATTGCCTAAATATCTTCCCAATTTTAGTATATAACTCTTCAACCTTTTCTTTATTCCCAAGTCTTTCTCCATAGGGTGGATTAGAAATTATGACTCCATATTTCTCATGAGTTTTAAAATCCAATACATTTCCTACATTAAAATCAATGCAGTCATCAACTCCTATTTCAAATGCATTTTCTTTAGAAATTTCTATAGCTTCTTTATCTATATCAAAAGCCTTTATATTTAGCTTCCTATCCTGAAGTATTGCTTTTCTTGCATTTATTTTTGCCTCTTTCCAGTACTCTTTATTTATTCTTGGCCAATTCTCCGATGCAAAAGATCTTTGAATACCTGGTGCAATATTTTTCCCTATCATAGCTGCTTCTATAGGAATAGTTCCTGATCCACAAAAGGGATCTACAAGTATTCTCTCATGATTCCAATAACTTAAATTTATTAAAGCTGCTGCAAGAGTCTCCTTTATAGGTGCTTCTACACTTGACTCCCTGTATCCTCTTTTATGTAATCCTTCACCACTAGTATCTATAGTCAAAGTTGCAATATCCTTTAAAAGCGCTACTTGAATAGTAAACTTTGCCCCTGTTTCTTTAAACCATTCTGTATGATATTTAGTTTTCAATTTTTCAACTACTGCTTTTTTAACTATTGCCTGACAATCTGGAACACTCATAAGCTTTGAATCTACAGCCTTTCCTACTACTGTGAACTCTCCATCTTCTGTTATCCACTCTTCCCATGGAAGAGCCTTGGTCTTTTCAAATAATTCTTCAAAAGTAATTGCCTTAAACTCTCCCATTTTTAAAAATACTCTATCAGCACTTCTCAGCCAAATATTAACTCTTGGAATATCCTTTTCTTCTGCACTAAAAGTAACTTTCCCATTTTCTACTTTTACATCTTTATATCCTAAATCTATAATTTCTTTCTTCACTACAGATTCTAAGCCAAAAGTAGATGTTGCAATTAACTCTATTTCACTCATTTTATCTCTCCTTTATCTTGTCCTTCATTTCTATTATAACTAAAATTTAAAATAATTACTTAATAAATGTGTATTTTTTTATACATATGGGTATAAACTTTTATAGGAAAGAAAGTACTCCCCATTGGGGAATGAAACATAAAATTGACAAGGAGGATCTGACTATGAAAAGTTTAGGAACATTTTTGCAAAGTGGAGATTGGAAAGGCGAAAAACATGTACCAGTTATCCATGCTCCTGAAAATGCAAAAAAAGGTGAAGAAATTGAAATAAGAGTATTGGTAGGAGAAGAAATCAAACATCCAAATACATTAGAACATCATATTTCATGGATTAAAGTATTTTTCCATCCAGAAGGTTCAAAATTCCCTATTGAAATAGGAAATTATAATTTTTCAGCTCATGGTGAAGGTGAAATCTACGAAGAACCTGAAATTGCAATTAAAGTTAAACTTGACAAACCTGGCGCAATACATGCATTAAGTTATTGCAATATCCATGGCTTATGGGAAAACAGCATAGAGATCAAAGTAGAGGACTAACAAGTCCTCTTTTTTTCCCCCTTGACAATGGAAACTCTTTATATTATCATATAACATAAATTACATACTGAAACTATGAAGGATTTAGTAGTCCACTATAGTTAAAAGACAGAGAATAGACTATTGGTGAGAAGTCTATAACAAATAGTGCGGCGAATTACACTCTGGAGTTCCAATGAGAAATCATTGCGTCTATCACACGTTAAAGTGATTTAAGGCTTTTTGAG
>JAKPAR010000142.1 GCA_029779375.1 Bacillota bacterium
ATTATCCTGCGAATTAATTGATGGTTATTTTCAACCTCTGGTTTTTGATATGCTGAATATGGATAACAATAAAATATATTTGTGAGTTTCTCATTTCCCTGTATTTTCTCAATCTTACATGGATCTGAAAACTCATTTCCGTTATCTGTTAATATTACAGGAAATAGCATCTTGAAATTTTGTGGTCCAATTGCATCATAAATCCATTTAAACCATCCTGTAACACTCCTAGAATCATTTGAATCTCTTAATAGCATAAGCATAAAGGAAGTATCAATAAAGTGTATTGTAAGCAATACTTTACCGCCTTTTCTACCCTCAACAGTATCCATTTCAACAATAGAAATATCCTTGTTATCATTCAAAAATTCTAGATAATTATCGTACCTTCTACCTTCTAAACAAGATTTATCAACCTTGTATCCCATTTGTTTTCTTTTCCTAGCACGATATTTAACTTTTCTGGGTAAATCGATATTATTAACAGACAGGGCACCATTATCAATATATTTATACAACGTTTTTTCACTAATCATAATGACATCCTTGTTATTTGCATGAATATGGTGTATTGATTGTCCTTGATTAACTAATGGGGTAATAATATCGTCAATCATTTTAACCTCCCCAGGGGAAGATTCAATGCCAACTCTAGAATCAACCAATATTTCTTCATAATCTTTCTGGGCTATTTTAGCCGAATAAAACTTTTTGGTAAGAGTACATTTATTCCTATCATTACAGCCATTGCAAACATAAGGAGAGTTAGTTAGTTTATCGCATACGTCTTCTTTGAAATATTGACAGTTATTATTACAATTCTCACAAAACCTGCAATAATTAACATGTTTAGTGCATTTACCCTTCTTACAGATATCCTTCATATCACAGTCAAACCTATATATACAAGCATTGTAGCTTCGGCCATAGCAACCATTTTTTTTGATGGTGGATCTAAGAGAAATCTCCCTAGAAATAGTGGATTTATGTCTATTTACTTCTCTTGAAATTTCGGATAATGAAGATCCCGATTTTAGTAGTTCTTGAATTGTCAATCTATCATCATAAGTTAAATGTTTAGCCATAATAGTTCCTCCTTGGAGATATTGGCCGGGCATAATATAATGATACTATAAATACCGCCGATGTTGACATGGGAACCTGAAAATGATGTGAAAAAAATACCCCGAAGGATACCAGAACAAACTACATTATTATTCCCCTCGGGAGCGAAAATTCTATCATTTTCAGAACCCCATATCAACATTTCCCTACGGCGGCTCAGTTTAACAAAACCCCTCAGTCCTCCAGAACAAAATTAGTTTATTAAAATTTGTAAGATTAAATTAGACTCATCAATTTGTAAGACTAAATTAGACTGCAAAGCAAAAAGGGGTCTAATTTAGTTTTACAATTAAGTGCAAAATAAATTTTTGTAAAAAATATGAGAAGTTGATTGACAAATTTAAGTTATTGACATATAATGTGTAAGGAAAGTAAATATTGAGTGTTTAAGTAGAAGTATCCGCTTCTCACCTTATAGCTATGGCTCATAAGGTTTAAATTTGAGTTTTTAAAAGTATATTTATATACTTTTGTGGAGATGTTTTTGAATGAAAAGCGGGTATTTATACTCGCTTTATTTTATTTATTAAATTTAGGAGGTGGCGTAATATTAAAGAACTTCAAATCAATGAAGAGATAAGAGATAAGGAAGTGAGACTTATTGATGTAGACGGGTCTCAATTAGGAGTTGTTTCAAGTAAAAAAGCTTTAGATATTGCTTATGAAAGAAAGTTAGACTTAGTGAAGGTAGCTCCTAATGCAAAACCACCAGTATGCAGGATAATGGATTATGGCAAATATAAATATGAGTTAGCTAAAAAAGAAAAAGAAGCTAAGAAGAATCAAAAGGTCATAAATGTCAAAGAAGTGAGACTTACACCAAGCATTGAGAGTCATGATTTAAATGTAAAAGCTAAGAGGGCCATTGAATTTTTGAAATCTGGAGATAAGGTAAAGGTAAGTGTGAGATTTAGAGGTAGAGAATTGGGTCATACTGATATAGGCAAAGAAGTGTTGCTAGAATTTGCAGATATAACTTCAGAAGTTGGCTCTATAGAAAAAGAACCTAAACTAGAAGGTAAAAATATGGTTATGTATTTAGTGCCAAAAGCAGAATAGAAGAAGGAGGTATTTGTTATGCCAAAAATGAAAACTCATAGAGGAGCAGCGAAAAGATTTAAAAAGACTGGAACAGGTCAATTAAAGAGATATAAAGCTTATAAAAGTCATAAAACTGGCAAAAAATCACCAAAGAGAATTAGAAATTTAAGAAAAGGCACATTGGTTAGCGATGCTGATTTAAAGAGAATGAAAAAAGTATTACCTTACTAGAAAACAATTATGGGAAGTGAAGGAGGTAGTTTAGATGGCAAGAGTAAAAGGTGGAGTTAATGCTAAGAAGAAACATAAAAAAGTACTAAAACAAGCAAAAGGTTATTATGGAGCAAAAAGTAAATTATATAGACCAGCCAATCAAGCAGTCATGAAATCTCTAGATTATGCTTATGTTGGTAGAAAATTGAGAAAAAGAGATTTTAGAAAAATGTGGATAGCAAGAATAAATGCTGCTGCAAGATTGAATGGCATGAATTATAGTACATTTATAAATGGATTAAAGAAAGCAAATATAGATATCAACAGAAAAATGTTATCTGAAATGGCAATAAATGATCCAGAAGGTTTCTCTAAATTAGTAGAAATTGCGAAGAGCAAGTAAAATAAAAGTTCCGATATCGGAGCTTTTATTTTTTCAATAGTTTATTTTATAATAATAAATACTTATAATGTAATAATAAACTTAGTATTGTGCGATTTAGGAGATGAGAATATGGTTTTTTTAAAAAAGAGATTGGTTAAATTGGAACTTAATCCCCCAAGAGTATTAGCAATGGGATTTGGCGGACTTATACTAATAGGCGCAATTCTTTTAAATTTACCAGTAGCTTCAAAAACCGGTGAAAGCATTGGATTTTTAAATGCATTGTTTACATCTGCATCTGCTGTTTGTGTGACAGGACTTGTAGTGGTGAATACTGCTGAATTTTGGTCACTTTTTGGTCAAGTAGTAATTATAATTCTTATTCAAATGGGTGGACTTGGATTTATGACCATGGCTACATTGGTAGCACTGATATTGGGGAAAAAGATAACTCTAAAAGAAAGATTGATTATAAAGGAACAGCTTAATCAAGAAACTATGTCGGGATTGGTTAAATTAACCAAGTATGTTATTTTAGCTACTTTTTTAATAGAAGGCATAGGAGCTATTTTGTTGTCTACCAGATTTATACCTGTATATGGTCTTGATAAGGGAATATGGTTTTCTATATTTCATTCTATTTCTGCTTTTTGTAATGCTGGTTTTGATATCATTGGAAATAGTATGGTGCCTTTTGTAGGGGATATAGTAGTTATATTAACAATTAGCTTTTTAATAATAATAGGTGGCTTAGGCTTTTCTGTATATATAGATATTTCGAAAAATAAGAAATTAGGTAGATTGTCGCTACATTCAAAACTTGTTTTGGCTATTACTCTTATATTAATTGTGGCTGGTACTATTCTTATTTATTTGATTGAGTGGGATAATCCAGCGACATTGCAACCATTAGGTGTAAAAGATAGAGTTTTGGCTTCGTTCTTTCAATCTGTAGTTACAAGAACTGCAGGGTTTAATTCAGTTGATATGGCTAAACTTGAGGATACTAGTGTATTTATTATGATAATATTGATGTTTATAGGTGGTTCCCCTGGTTCTACAGCTGGAGGTATAAAGACAACAACCTTTGGTGCTATAATACTTACAACTCTTACGGTTATCAAGGGGAATAAAGATGTAGTAGCATATAAAAAGAGAATTCCCCAAGAAATAATATATAGATCTCTAGCTATTGCAAGTGTGGGAGTGTTTTTAGTCACTGTAGTATCTTTGATATTGACTCTATCAGAAGATGCTACTTTTCTAGATTTGTTGTTTGAGACTACTTCTGCTTTTGGAACAGTCGGATTGACTAGAGGGGTTACACCAAATTTAAGTGATTTTGGAAAGGTCCTAATAACTCTAACTATGTATTCTGGCAGAGTAGGACCATTAACAATGGCTTTTGCCTTTGCAAAGAGGCAAAAAAATAATTCAAGTAGTTATAGATATTCTGAAGGAAATATATTGGTGGGATAGAAAGGAGATATATGTATGAAACAATTTGCGGTTATAGGATGCGGAAGATTTGGCTCTAGTGTAGCGAAAACATTGTATAATTTGGGAAATGAAGTATTGGCTATAGATAAAGATGAAGAAATAGTTCAAGAAATATCCGAACATGTAACTCATGCAGTACAAGCTGATGTTATGGATGAAAATGTATTAAAAGAATTGGGAATTAGAAATTTTGATGTGGTAATTATAAGTATTGGCTCTGATTTAGAAGCTTCTATATTGGCTACTTTGATCGCTAAAGAGTTGGGGGTTAAATGGGTTATAGCTAAAGCTCAAAGTGAATTACATGGAAAAGTATTATCAAAGATAGGAGCTGATAAGATTATTTTCCCAGAGAGAGATATGGGAGTTAGGGTTGCACACAATTTGGTTTCTACCAATGTACTAGATTTTATAGAATTATCGCCTGATTATAGCATTGTTGAAATAACAGCTATCCCTGAATGGGAAAATAAATCACTTAGAGAATTAAAACTTCCTACGAAATTTGGAATAAATGTAATGGCTATAAAGAGAGAAAAGTATATTAATGTTTCACCTTATGCTGATGATGTAATTTTACCTGGGGATATACTTATAGTTATTGGAAATACTGAAGATATAAGGAGAGTAGAGAAAGCGTAGGTGTTTACTATAATGAAAGATATAACTAGTTCTTCAAATCCAATCATAAAAGAGGTAAAAGGATTATATAAAAAAAAGGAAAGATGGACTAAAAATTTGTTTATTGTAGAAGGAGTAAAAATAGTAGAAGAGTGTATAAGATGGGGTAAAACCCCAAAGTATACACTCTTTTCCGATGAACTCTTTTCTGTAAATGGAGGCGAAGAACTATTTTCTATCTTAAAAAATAAAAATAGTCAAAATTTGATTAAAGTACCCAATAGTTTGTTTAGAGAATTGGCAGATACTGAAAAGCCTCAAGGTATATTGGCAGTTGTTGATTTTAATATTTCAAAAATAGATGAAGTAGTTAAAAATAAGGGAAATTTTATTATTATTTTAGACGAACTACAAGATCCAGGAAACGTTGGAACAATAATAAGATCTGCAGATGCCTTTGGTGCTAGTGGCATAATAATGACGGAAAATTGTGTAGATGTATATAATCCTAAAGTAGTTCGTGCTACTATGGGTTCATTATTTCATATACCAATTATATATATGAAAGATAAAAAAGAAATCATAAATTATTTGAAAGATAGAAAAATTAAGATATATACTACTTCTTTGAAAGGTGAAACCTATATTTATGATGTCGATTTTAACGAGGATTTTGCATTTATAATAGGAAATGAAGCTAAAGGTGTTACGGAAGAAATGATAAAATTTGCAGATTTACTCATAAAAATACCTATGGAAGGCAATGCTGAATCACTAAATGCAGCTATTGCCTCCTCTATTATTATGTATGAAGTAGCAAGACAAAGGGCCAATATTTCTTGAGTTTTAGATACTCTAGTGCTATAATTTAAGGAAACAATTAGAATTTTATGACTTCAATTTCATGAAATAGGTCTTGTTTTTATATAGTTTTTACTATCAGGTATGAAAGGAGTTTAAGCATGAAAGAAAAGATATATAAGATTAGAGAAGAAGCAATGAATGAAATCAGTAAAATGAAAAGCATGGATGAGTTGGAAGAACTGAGAATTAAATTTTTAGGTAAAAAAGGAGAGCTTACACAGGTACTTAGAGAGATGGGAAAACTTTCCAAAGAAGAAAGACCTGTTGTTGGTGAAATAGCCAATGATGTGAGAAAGGATATAGAAGCGGAACTAAATTCTAAAAGAGAGCGTTTAAAAAATGAAATGAAAAAAAAGAAATTAGAAAAAGAGAGAATAGATATATCTATGCCAGGGAAAGAGATAATTTTAGGTCACAGACATCCTTTAATGGCAACTAGAGAGGAATTGGAAAATATATTTTTAAGTATGGGTTTTAGCGTGGTCTGCGGTCCGGAAATTGAGACGGTTCAAAACAATTTTGATGCATTGAATTCACCGGAAAATCATCCTTCAAGAGATTTGTCAGATACATTTTACATAACAGAGGATATGCTTTTGAGAACTCATACTTCACCTGTGCAAATAAGAACCATGAGAGAGAGAAAACCACCTTTAAGGATAGTATCAGCTGGAAGAACTTTTAGATTTGACGATGTAGATGATACACAGTCTCCGATGTTTCATCAACTAGACGGTCTCGTGGTTGATGAAAATGTAACAATGGCAAATTTGATGGATACTATTAGTACATTTATAAAAGAGTTATTTGGAGAAGATATGGAAACTAGATTTAGACCACATTATTTTCCATTTACAGAACCAAGTGCAGAAGTAGATGTATCGTGTGTAAAATGTAAGGGAAAAGGTTGTGAGGCATGTAATGGAACAGGATGGAGTATGGAATTGTTGGGATGTGGAATGGTAGACCCAAAAGTACTTGAAAATTGCGGCATAGATCCTGAAAAGTATAGTGGATTTGCTTTTGGCTTAGGAATAGATAGAATTGCTATGGTTAAATATGGCATAAACGATATAAGATTGTTGTTTGAAAATGATATGAGATTTTTAAATCAATTTTAGTTGCATAGG
The DNA here is from genome assembly GCA_029779375.1 of Bacillota bacterium. Lineage (GTDB taxonomy): Bacteria > Bacillota > Clostridia > Tissierellales > Sporanaerobacteraceae > Sporanaerobacter. Next base: position 6,880 of record JAKPAR010000142.1, read on the forward strand.
AGGATAGAAATGTTATTACCAATAAAATGGCTAAAAGATTATGTAGATATTAATGTGGATTCAAAGATATTAGCTGATAAATTGACATTGTCAGGTTCCCATGTAGAATCTATTATAGAATTAAATAGCGAGATAGAAAATGTAGTAGTGGGACATATTTTAGAAATTAAAGATCATCCCAATGCGGATAAGCTATGTATTACTATTACAGATGTAGGAAGCGAAAAACTTCAAATAGTTACAGGTGCTACCAATATTAAGGAAGGAGATTATGTGCCTGTAGCATTGGTTGGAGCAAGACTTCCTGGTGGAGTTAAGATAAAGAAAGGTAAATTAAGAGGAGAAGAGTCTTTTGGTATGCTTTGCTCATTAAAGGAATTGGGAGTAAAGGATAGTGTTATACCTAAAGAGCAAAAAGATGGTATTTTCATATTAGATAAAGAATACCCATTGGGAATGGATATAAAAGAAGTGTTAGGATTGTATGGAGAGGTAATAGAATTTGAAATAACACCTAATAGACCAGATTGTTTAAGTATTGTGGGAATGGCTAGAGAAACTTGTGCTACTCTCAATAAGAAAATGAAATATCCTAGCATAAAAATAAACAAGGAAGAAGATAATATAAATGATTATTTGAGAGGAATTGAAATTTTAGATAAAGAGCTTTGCAATAGATATTTTGCAAGGGTTATAAAAGATGTGAAAATTGCAAGTTCACCACTTTGGTTACAAACTAGGCTTATGGAAGCTGGAGTGAGACCTATAAATAATATAGTTGATATAACAAACTATGTTATGTTAGAATTTGGAGAACCTCTACATGCTTTTGACTTGGACAAAATAATAGATAAAAAGATATATGTAAGAAAAGCATTAGAAAATGAAAAACTTGTTACTATTGATGGAGTAGAGAGAAGTTTAAATTCCTCTAATTTAGTTATTGCAGATGGAGAGAAACCTGTTGCTATAGCTGGTATAATGGGTGGATCAGAAACTGAAGTAACTGATGATACAAGGACTATTTTAATAGAAGCTGCAAATTTTAATGATAGAAGTGTAAGACTTACATCAAAGTCATTAGGGCTTAGAACAGAAGCTTCTTCAAGATTTGAAAAAGGAATAGATCCAAATTTATGTCAAATTGCATGTAATAGAGTATGCCAATTAATTGAGGAAATAGGAGCAGGGAAAGTAGTTGGTGGCTATTTTGACAATTATGTACAAGAAAAAAAGGAAACTAGTATTGTTATAAGGCCTAAAAGGGTACATAAACTACTTGGTATAGAGATTGAAAAAAGCAAGATAATAGAAATACTTGAAAGTTTGGAACTTAAGGTGGAAGATAAAGGTGAATTTTTAGAAGTTCTAGTCCCTACTTTTAGATTGGATTTAGAAAGAGAAATTGATTTGATTGAAGAAATAGGGAGAATATATGGATTTCATAATATAAAAAATGAGCCATTAGTTGGAGTCCTCACAAGAGGTGAGAAACCTTATGATAGGCAAATAGAAGATAAATCTAAATCCATTCTTCAAGGGCTAGGAGCAAATGAAGTCATGACTTATTCATTCATAAGTCCTAAAGCCTATGATAAAATGAATTTGAAAGAAGATAGTGCGAAAAGACAATGTGTACAAATAATCAATCCTCTTGGTGAGGATTATAGTGTTATGAGGACTACTCTCATGCCAAATATGATGGAACTATTGTCTAGAAATTATAATTATGGTGTGGAAAGAGCTTTTGCTTTTGAAATTGGGAATATTTTCATACCTAGAGAAATTCCTGTGAAGACTTTGCCTATAGAGAGGAAAACACTATGCATAGGAATGTATGGAGAAGCTGATTATTTCTATTTAAAAGGCGTAGTTGAAACATTTCTAGAGAGATTAGGAATAGTTAAATGTAATTATTTAAGGGAAGAAAATCACCCTACATTCCATCCTGGAAGAACAGCGAATATTATATATGAAAACAAAGTATTAGGAGTTATGGGTGAAGTGCATCCTGATGTGTTAGAAAATTATGATATAGATGAACGAGTTTATATTGCAGAATTGGATTTTGAGGGTATAGTTGAAATTGCTGATTTAGACAAGAAATATAAGCCATTGCCTAAATATCCTGCTATTGTTAGAGATTTAGCTATTGTATTAGATGAAGATATTATGTTTAGAGATGTCGAAGGAGTGATTTGGTCAAAAGGCGAGGGGCTTATAGAGAAAGTTGAATTGTTTGATGTATATACAGGAGAACAAATACCAAAAGGTAAGAAGAGTGTAGCATTTTCAATTACCTATAGATCTCATGAAAGAACTCTAAAAGATGAGGAAGTTTCACAAATTCATCAAAATATAGTTCATGAAATAGAGGAGACTTTTAAAGCCAATCTTAGAAGTTAAACTTTAAAATTAAAGGGGTAGATAAAATCTACTCCTTTAATTTAGTGAAAAATGAAGGAAAAAGAAGATTTAGGTAGAATAGATATATATGAATTAAATTAAGGGAGAGGGTAAGTTATGACAGAAAAGAAAAAAGTAAATGTAAATATAAATGGTCGTAACTTTACGGTTGTAGGTAATGAGACAGAACAATACGTTAAAGGTATTGCTGCTTTTGTAGATGAAAAGATAAAGAATGTAGTTTCCAACAATGATAGATTGAATGATTCTATGGCATCGATTCTTGCTGCATTTAATATAGCAGATGAATATTATAAGACTTATGTTGAGCTAGAAAAACTAAAAAAAGAAGTGAAGGAACCTTTAGAGCAATATGAAAAATTTTCAGAAGACTTAAATGTGGCAAATAAAAAAATTGATGAACTAGAAAAAGAATGTAGTATATATAAAAACGAGTTGTTGGAATCTAAAAGAGCTCACGAAAGTACAGATAAATTGATAAAAAAATATAAGCAAGCTTTAGATCTCAAAGAAGAAGAACTAAAAGAAAATGAGAGGACAATAAAAGAATTGCAAGATAAATTGTTTCAAAGCCAAATTGCATTGGTTGAAACAAAAAAAGAATTAGAAGAACTTATGAGAGAATTTGACAATGATAAAAAAGTTTTTGATGGGGAAGAAGGTTAAATCTAGTGGTAAAAAATAATAGTTATGTGGAATTGTTATCTCCTGTAGGTAATATTGAAGCATTATATGCTGCTATTCAGAATGGTGCAGATGCAGTTTATTTAGGAGGAAAGCTTTTTAATGCAAGGCAATATGCATCTAATTTTGATATGGAAGATTTAAAAATTGCAGTTGAATATGCACATTTGAGGGGAGTAAAAGTTTATGTCACTGTAAATATTTTGTTTAGTGATAAAGAAATTGAAAAAGCGGTAGATTATATAAAATATCTATACGAGATAGATGTGGATGGACTTATAGTTCAAGACCTTGGAATTAGTTATTTAATTAAAAAACTTTTCCCTCAATTTGAGCTTCATGGCAGTACTCAAATGACTATTAACAATTTGCAGGGAGCACTTTTTTTAGAACAAATGGGATTTAAAAGAGTTGTATTGGCTAGAGAATTGTCTATAAATGAAATTAAATATATAAAAGAAAGAAGTAATATAGAACTAGAAGGATTTATACATGGAGCTTTATGTGTTTGTTATTCTGGTCAGTGTCTTATGAGTAGTATGATTGGGGGACGAAGTGGAAACAGAGGTACTTGTGCTCAACCTTGTAGGATGCCATATACTCTTGTTGATATAGAAAATGAAATGACTGTATTTGATAAATTAGAGGGGAAATATATTCTAAGTCCTAAGGATTTAAATACTATTGAAGATATAGATAAGATAGTAGATAGTGGCTTAAAATCTTTAAAAATTGAAGGAAGAATGAAAAAGCCAGAATATGTAGCTCTAGTTGTTAGTAAATACAGAAAGGCATTAGATAGAGGAATAGATGAAATAACAGAGGAAGATAAAAAAGAATTATTGGAAATATTTAATAGAGGATTTACAGGTGGGTATATACTAGGAAATTTTGGAAAAGAGTTCATTTCTTTAGATAGACCCAACAACAGAGGAGTTTATCTTGGAAAAGTTGTGAAAGTGGATCGCAAATATGTTTATATAAATTTAGAAGATGATTTAAATATAGGAGATGGAATTGAATTTACAAAGGATAAAAATGAATATGTAGGGATTATATCAAATACATCAGGGAAAAAAGGTTCTATCATAAAAATTGACAGTCTAAAAGGTATAAATAACAATTCATTAGTATATAAAACATCTAACAAGGAATTGCTGGAAAAAACAAGGGAAACTTTTGAAGGTGTTCAAAATATAAAATACCCCATAAGTGTGGAAATTTATATCTATATAAATAAAAAGGCAGTTTTAATTATAAAAGATGAAAATTATACTATAAGTATTGAAAGTGAAGAGTTAGTAGAAAAGGCACAAAAAGTTTCTCTGACGGAAGAAAGAGTTCGAAGTCAGCTGGAAAAACTGTCTGATGAACCTTATTATATTGACAATTTAAATATTTATCTCGAAGAAGGTTCTTTTTTATCTATAAGTAGTTTAAATAAATTGAGAAGACAGGGAATAGATTTATTAAATGAAAAAAGAAAGAATTTCAATCATAGAGCTAAAATAGATGAAAATTTGTTTGAAGAAAGGATGGAAAATTTTTTTAAATTTAAAAATGGAATCAAAGATACTCCAAATAAAAGATTGTCCATTAAAGTGTCTAAAATAGAGCAATTTGAAAAGTTGGATTTGAATAAACTTGATAGAATTTATTTAGGATTTGACGATGATTTGGAGAATTGTTTAAATGAAATAAAAAAGAGAGGAAAGGAAGTTTATATTTATACAGACAAAATCCTTAATGAAGATGAATTAAAAAGGTTAAATAAAAAATTAGTTCAAGTATATAAAGAAATAGATGGAGTATCTGTATCTAATTTAGGGACGCTTAATCTTGTTAAAGATAATTTTCAATTTAATATTCATGGGGATATAGGACTAAATGTATATAATAGCATTGCAGCTAGAGCATTGAAGGAAAATGGAGTAAATAGTATCACATTATCTCCTGAACTGACTCTGCAACAGATAAAAGAAATTTGCCAAAAAGGTGAAAATATATATGAAACTATTGGATATGGATATTTACCGCTAATGGTTATGAAACATTGTCCAATAGCTTTAGGGAAAGGTTGTGGAAATAACAAAAATTGTAAATATTGCAAATTTAGAAGTGGATATGGTATAAAGGATAGACTAGGTAAAATTTTCCCTATCGTTAGAAATGAAAGTATAACTACGATTTATAATAGTGTTCCTCTTATGGTTATAGAAGAGTTAAATAGTATTTATGATAGTGGAGTAAACATGATAAGAATAGATTATACATTTGAGGAAGATAATATTTATTCTGTACAGGAAGTCTTTTATGAATATATAAATGGGAATTTGAGCGAAAGAGATTTAGAGATATTTTTGGATTTTTATAGAAAAAATACAGGTTTGACTAGAGGACACTATTTTAGAGGAGTTTTATGATTTTTGTATTTGAGGTGATGAAATGAATGAAAAGACATTAAAAGTATTAGAATACTATAAAATAATTGATAAGTTAAAAGAGAAGACAGAATCTTCTTTAGGAAGGGAAATAGCAAACAATCTTAAACCGTCAACTGATATAGAAGAAATAGAACGTATGCAAAGAGAAACTGACGAGGCTTTGTCTCTTTTAATTAAAAGAGGTAGTCCTCCTCTATATGGTATTAAGGATATTAGAACAGAAGTTAAAAGAGCTGAAATAGGAGGTGTATTATCACCTGGTAGTTTACTTAAAATTTCTGATTCTTTGAGGGTTTCACGAAGTCTTAAAAATTATATAAAAGAAACAAGAGAAGATAAAGATTCAAATTATCCTATAATAGAAGGACTTGTAAATGAATTAAAATCTTTTAGAAACATT
>JAKPAR010000143.1 GCA_029779375.1 Bacillota bacterium
AAAACAAAATTTTTGAAATTTTCTATAGGCTTTCTCAGGACTAAAACTTGAAACAATATTAGAAAAGCTGATATTGGCAGGACACTTCTTGCTGTTTCCCATAGGGCATTTAGCCCTTCTAAGTTTTTCATATACACTTCCTCCTTTTGCAAATCATTTTCCATATACATTATACTATAAACTATATAAACATCTCAAAAAATAGGTTATAATTATTAAAATAGGGTATGAATAAGTACTGATGCCTTGGATATAAATTGTCTTTACATAATGAAATAAGATGGGAGGCTAGAAAAATGGAAAAATATATTCCTGAAGTAAAATCTAAATTAAGAAGCAGAATAATAGAAGTACCACCAGTTATATATAAAGCTAGTGGAATTAAAGTATTGGGTACTCGTATTAAATCCCTTCTCTTTTCCACAGATGTAGCTATTATAAAAAACACAAATGCCAATTCTATCATAGCAGTATATCCTTTTACCCCACAACTTTCCATTACTCAGGCAATATTAGAAGTAGCACCTGTTCCTGTATTTGCAGGAGTTGGTGGTGGAATAACTACTGGTAGAAGATCTATTGATATAGCACTTCAAGCTGAACTAATGGGTGCATATGGAGTTGTAGTAAATGCCCCAACTAAAAATGAAGTCATAAGTGAAATGTATGACAGAATAGATATACCCATTATTGCCACTATAGTATCAGAATTTGATGATTATAAGGGAAAATTAGATGCAGGTGCTAGAATTTTAAATGTTTCTGGCGGGGCAAGAACCGCAGAAATAGTTCAAAAAATAAGAGAAGACTACAAGGAGCTCCCTATTATAGCTACAGGAGGCCCTACAGATGAAAGCATTCTAAAAACTATTGAAGCTGGAGCAAACGCTATAACCTATACCCCACCTTCTAGTGCAGACATTTTTGCTGACATCATGGCTCAATATAGAATTGAAAAAGAGAAATAAGAGGCTCAGTTGAGCTTCTTATTCTATTTCCACTATTGGAATAGATATTTCAAAGGTTGTCCCTTCATCTTTCTCTGAAAAAACAGATATATCTCCCTTTAAATAAACTTCAACTATACTTTTTGCAATACTAAGTCCCAGCCCTTTGTTTGTCTTCCCAGTCTTGTAATCCATTTTAGTAGAATAACCTGGTGAAAATATGTGCAAAATTTCTTCTATTTTTATACCGCAGCCATTATCTTCTATTATAAATAAGTGATCCTTATCTGATACTTTATGAGTAAATACAATTTTACCTTTATATTCAATGGAATCAATGGAATTCATAATGATATTTGTTAGAACTGAAATTAAATAATATTGTTTTTCTGTATGAAAATCTTTCCCTAAATTAAAATCAAGAGTAATATCTTTATTTTGGCTATTTATTTCCGCTTCCAAATTTTCCTTTAAAATAAGTGCTAGTTCATGAAAATCCATACCATTGTCATCAATTCTATTTGCAAGAATTTCTTCTATATCTTCAAGTAATTGTTCATATCCCTTTTGTATTTCATGAACCTCTTTTGAAATTTCAAGAGATCTATTGGCCCAACTTTCTTTATCTTCATTGTTGTTAATTTTTAAAAATAGTTCATAAGCATTGGACATAGTATTTTGAGTATAATCTATATTTTCCCTCATCCTGTATACTTCCATATTGAGCCTTGAAGTCAGCCAAAGAAGTTTTTTATACCTTTCTTCATGTTCTTCCTTTATGAGAAACATTTTATAATATTTAAGCAATGTAATTACCAATATAGCCATTCCTGCCCTTATAATAGCTACTACAATCAAGTCTTTTATAATATATAAATCTGCTAAAAAAGCCTTAATCCCAATACGAATACATACTTCAACTATATTGCTTAAAAAGTCACTTCCTAATATTGTAAAAAACATTTGACTTATAGACAATTTTGAAAAAGGTTTGCTAAATAT
>JAKPAR010000147.1 GCA_029779375.1 Bacillota bacterium
CTTAAGGGCCTTCTGCAAACTAAAATGATAAGGTCCATGGATTTTGTGGAATTAAATCCTAAGCTTGATGAAAAAGATTTAACTGCCAAATTATGTATTGAATTAATAGATTGGATTTTTAAGCATATGTAAAAGGGGTATAAAAACATTGATAATTATACAGGGGAGTGGTTTTATTGAAGGTATTGAGTACCTTTAAATTTACAGAAGAGGAATTTGAAAGCTTAGAAAAGCTCGGATATGAAGTAGTATACAAGGACGAAAAAAATGTAGAATTTTCTCATGATATAGAGGATATAGACATACTGGTTACCTTTGACTGCTTTAGTAGGATGGATATAGATATGCTGCCTAATTTAAAATGGATTCAACTATTAAGTGCAGGAATTAATCAGGTCCCCAAGGATAAGGTAGAAAAAAGAAACATATTATTAACTAATGCCAGAGGTGTCTACAGCATTCCAATTGCAGAATGGATTGTACTTAAGACTCTGGAAATGTTTAAAAACAGCAAGGAGTTTTATGAAAAACAGAAAAATAAAATATGGAAAACAAATACCCGCCTACTAGAACTTTATGGGAAAACCATAGGCTTTGTAGGTACTGGTTCTATAGCCCAGGAAGCTGCTAAAAGATTTGAAGGCTTTGGTGTAAATATAATTGGAATAAATACAAGGGGCAGGGAAGTGGAACACTTTCACAAATGCTACAGTATAGATAAACTGAAGGAAGTAGTCAAAAAATGTGATGTCCTTGTTATAACAGTCCCCTATACTGATGAAACATATCACCTTATAAATAAGGATGTATTAGACAATATGAAGGATGGAGCCTATATTATAAATATTGCACGTGGAGTTATAATAGATGAAAAGGCTCTTATAGAAAGTTTGGAAACAGGCAAGATTAAAAAGGCTGCCTTAGATGTATTTGAAGTAGAACCCCTGCCAGAGGACAGCCCTTTATGGGAAATGGATAATGTATATATTTCTCCACATAATTCCTGGTCTTCAGAAATGATTTTTAGAAGAAGATTTGAAATAGCTTATGAAAATCTAAAAAGATATAAAAACAATGAAAATTTACTTAATGTAGTGGACTTAAATAGAGGATACTAAAAGGGTAGCTTAAACTACCCTTTTATTTCTTTTAAGGACTAATTCATCTTTTATATTATACAAACAGTCTAGTGCTTCCTCAGGAAGCCTATCCCTACCAGCCTTTTCTTTCTTCAGCTTCTCTAAAAATTCAATTCTATAATCAATACTCCTGTAAAATCTTTCTATATATTTTTCATCCATATTAATTTCAAATCCTTCTATTGGCAGATACTGAACAGCTTTTATATTTCCTAAGGGCCTAAAATCAGCTTCTCCGTTTACAATTTTCTCTAAGGAATTTAAGGTTACTTCCTTTGGTATCTTTTTGTCTATAAAAAAGCCTGTATTAAATATATAACATTCTACTTTCCCCTTTTCAAACAATTCCTTAAATTTATAATAATCATCCTTCA
>JAKPAR010000163.1 GCA_029779375.1 Bacillota bacterium
GTATTGAAAGATTCACTATTTTTTGCAATTCTCGTCATAGCCCCATATCTATTAGCTTTTATCAATTTATATCTATTGACTTCTCGTGCCTTCATAGTATCAAATGTAAAATCTCCCTTTAAAGGTATTCCTACAACTTCTGAAACCATATCTCTAACATTTTCTAAGCTATTTTCTCTTTTAAAACATTTCCCTACTTCTACATATATCTCAAAATCTTGTTCACTGTACTCAGCTACCATGACATTTTTTATATTTACTCCTTGAGATTTCAATGCAGAATATATCTCTATTTCAACGTCTTCCTTAAATACTGGAGATCTATCTATATCTTTCATAAGTCCTTCCATGATATTTGAAATCCCACTCAATTGCTCTGCAACAAGTTTTCTATTTTCAGCCATTTTCTTTTCCCAAGTATAATTTACTTTATATAAATCAAACAATCTATGACTCTTATCAATTATTTCTTCAGTTTTTATGCAAGTATTTTTAAAAAGTTCCGGCAAATTTTTCTCATCTATGCTACCAGTCATTTCCATAGAAGCTATAAGGTCAAATATAGAATAATAAGTAGTATAAAAATCATCTTTCCAACAAAATACATTCATAGAGCAATTTTTACATACATCACTAGCTACACAATCTATAAACTTAGTTATATTATCCGTATACATTTCTTCATTGTAAGAAACCTTTTTAAATATACCGCCTAAGTCTTTGAACACTTCAGAAATATATTTAAGTTTTTTAGTTGTCAATTCTTTAGTTCTTTCACTATATATATCATTATTATCTAATGATGACACAACCGAAGACATAAAGAATAGATTTTCTTTTATATAATCAGAAAAAATATAGAAAAGACCACAAGCAATAGCTAACTCATAATAACTTAAAAAGCTTGTACTATACCCATTTATATAAAAACTCATAATGCTATTTGCTAAAACAAAACCTAATATAGTTCCAAATTTCCCCAAATCCCTAAATACTCCTGACAACAATCCAGCTAATCCAAATATAGCCAATAAAAATGGCATATCACTTTGCGATAGATAAGAAATCATTCCTATTGATATTCCCATTCCTGCCCCTAAAGATGCTCCATATGCATATCCAGAAGCCATTACAAAAAATATACTTAAAATATTTTTAAATGACAAGCTAAAAATCTCAAAATCAGTTAATCCAGAAATTGCTAACGATAAAGTTATAAATACACATATGATCTCTTCATTGGTGAGTTTAGTCTTTCTTACAGTTTCTTTTGGAAGCCCATAAGAAAATATATATGAAAGAGTAAATATTACCAATCCCTCAAAAAATATCATTAAAAAATCATAAATATAGAAATTCTTCAATATAATAGTTTTAAATATATTTACTCCAACAAATATAAACGATGAAAAAAGAGATGTTTTAAAAACAGATATCTCTTTTTTCTTTGTATATAGAGAAAATAATGTGAATATTATTCCAGAAGAAATTAGATATCTGTAAGAAGCATTAAAACCATGAAAACTTAGCAAACCTAAAATTGAAGAAATCAATGCCACAATTGAAAAGCTCCTACCTAAACTTGCAGTTAAAAATGAAATCCCAAAAGGTGTCAACCCATTAATGATTGAAGCTCTGGATATGAAAAAACCCAGTATCGCTATAGCAATTTGAACTCCGTTAAAAGAAATCTTTTGTAAAGTTCTCTTTTCATTAAAAAATATGCTCTCAGTTCTAGTAGTCATGAAAAATCACCCCTATTTATTTTTTCATGACTATAATATCAGATAGAATTTGAGATTTTTGTCAATACTAGTTGCCTTGCAAAAAGAAAATTTAGACATATTAGAATAATATATATTATAATATCCTACAATTTATTTAAATTAAAGCAATTCACTTTAAGCCCATATAATAGTGTTTTTAATACTTCACGCTTAAAGTGTTAAAAATCTCCATTCAATGTCAAATTTTATACATTAAATATTTTTTGTCTATTCCCTATAATTTAACCTAAAACAAAAAACCGGATAAATCCGGTTTTAATCTGCCAAGCTCTTGCTACGAGGTTTTGAGCCCGAACCTCTTTTTGACTCTCTGCTCTTTAATTGATCTTGCCTTTCATTGCTCTCTTTTAAGAATTTAGAAAGCTTATCTTCAAATGACATAAACTTTTGTTTATCATCTGTTTTACCCCAGTCAATTTCAACAGGGTTATTTGACTTTGGCTTAGCTTGTCTAATAGAAAGACTTACCTTTCCCTCTTTACTTATAGATAATACTTTTACTTTAACTCTTTGATCTTTTTTTAAATAATCGCTTACCTTTTCTACATAATCCTCTGATATCTCAGAAATATGAACTAATCCAGTTTTTCCTTCTGGTAGTTGAATGAATGCACCAAAATTTGTTATACCTGTAACGGTACCTTCAACTACTTCTCCAACAGCTACGGGCATAAATAAATGATTCCTCCTTAATAAATATTTATCTTCTATCTAGTATATATTAGAAAATATTATATGTCAATCTAGTTTATTTCCTACTTTTTTTCAAAAACGGATCTTTATTTTTGCTTTTATCTATATAAATAATTTCTCTTGGCTTAACCATTTTTAATTCTTCTCTTGCCACTTTTTCTACAAACTCCAAAGAATCACTATTTTTTATCTCCTTATTGATTTCATTTATTTCTGTATTTAATGTTTTAACTTCACTTTCCATTTCCGCTTTTTCTCTATTGAGACTTTTAAGCATCCTTCTTTGAGATATTAAAGTTGCACTAATATATATAGCAAACACCAAAACAATGAGATGCCTTATCCTAAATTTCTTTACATTCTTTTTCTTGCGTTTTGCCATAAGTATCACCTCTTTTGTATCTATTCTACATCAAATTAAAAAATCCTCTATTTCTTTTTAGAAATTATGTTTATGTATCTATTCATATTTTTAACTGTCTCTTTAGAGAAACTGTTGGCTTTTTTTACTTTCTTTATCTGTGGCATAAGTAGCTTTTTAATTAAACTAAAAGGATAAAGTAATACATAAAATATTTTATTGAAAAATACATATAAAGCTTTCAATATTTTTATGAGCAATGGATAAACGAAATTACTCAATATTTTTAAATATAAATATACACCTAAAAGTATCCCTACAAATACATATCCACGTATTTCACCAAAATTACTCTTTATAAGCATATAAAAAGTAACTATAACCACTACTATCCAAAATATAAAATCACCCAAGACTGTAGCAATTTTTTTAGGTTTTAAATAATATCTAAAAATCCTATATATGTCGTATATAAATCCAATTATCAATCCGCCATAAAAGACACTTAAAAATACATACAATTGAACTTTGATAGAATTCTCCATATTTACAACCCTCGACATTATTTGAACATTTTCTCAAGCAATTTGCCCTTCCCACTTGAATCTCTATTGTTATATAAAATGCCATTTATCGTCCCATCTATTTTAACATTCCCATCTTCTAAATTTAATTTATTTATATTAAGTTCTTCTCCCTTTATTGTCATGCCCCCCTTTATTGTAATCAAAATAATAGTGTTGTCATTGAAACTTTCAACTTGTTCTACCCCTGTAATTGTAAGTTTTGTTCTGTCTTCTAAATATATATTTTGATTTTTTAAACCAATATCGTTTTCACCCATAGCTATTCCTCCTATAAATTTTCTAATACATAATATGAATAAAAAAAAGCCTTTATTCCTAAAAGGCTTTTATAATTCTTTGTATAATTCTTTGTATAATTCCTGTGCCTTGTCCTTAGGCACATTATCATCAACTCTTATTATTTGAATTTTTCTAGAACCATTTCCAAAATTTATTTCTATATTGTCTCCTACTTTTACTTCATCTCCAGGCTTAGCAGCTTTTCCATTTAAAAGTACCCTTCCCTGTTCACAGGCTTCTTTAGCTACAGTCCTTCTTTTTATAATTCTCGAATTCTTTAGATATTTGTCGATTCTCATAAAATCACTCCTCACAAAAAAGTCAGGTCAATGACCTGACTTTTTTTACTTATTTACTGATTCTTTTAAAGCTTTTCCTGCTTTAAATACTGGAGCTTTTGAAGCTGGAATATTAATGATTTCTTCAGGATTTCTTGGATTTCTTCCTTCTCTAGCTTTTCTTTCTCTTACTTCAAAAGTACCAAATCCAACAAGTTGAACCTTTTCTCCATTTGATAATGCTTCCTCAACAGCCTTCATAAATGCATTTAAAGCACTTTCTGCATCCTTTTTAGTTAAATTACTCTTTTCAGCCATACTAGCAACTAATTCAGATTTGTTCATAATTTAATTCCTCCTCATATAAATGTTTAAAATAGCTCACATTGCTTATTCTACGTTAATTTCAAAATTCCTTCTTATTTTTAGTAGTTTTTATCAAATTATTTGTTTTTATGTATTTTTGCTTCGTTCCATAGCATATCCATTTCCTCTAATGTCATGTCCTTTAAATCTTTATTGACTTCTTTACTCTTCTTTTCCATAAAACCAAATCTTTCAATAAACTTGTTAATTGTCTTATTGAGTGCTATTTCTGGATTGACATTTAAAAATCTGCATACATTCACTACAGCAAATAATAAATCTCCCAGTTCACTCTCTACTTTTCCCATATCACCACCTTTAGATACATTTAAAGCCTCAATCACTTCATGATATTCTTCATCTACCTTATCAATAGCTCCACTTACATCATCCCAATCAAAGCCAATATCAGCCGCTCTTTCTTGAATTTTAAAACTTCTCATAAGAGAAGGTAAATGTGGAATTTCTTTTAGCCTATCTGTGTAGCTTTCAATGTTTCTTTTCTTAAATTTCATTTCATTCCAATTATATACTACTTCATCACAATTTTCTACTTTTTTTTCTCCAAAAACATGTGGATGCCTAAAAATTAATTTATCACAAATTTCAGTAGTCACATCCCATATATTAAAATAGCCTTCGTCCTTAGCTATATCACTATGAAATACAACTTGAAGTAGAATATCTCCCAATTCTTCACATAAATTTTCCATATCATCTTCATCTATTGCATTGACTACTTCATAAGCTTCTTCAACAATACATTCCCTAATGGATTTATGAGTCTGTTCTATATCCCAAGGACATCCTTCATCACCTCTAAGCATTTCTACTATAGTCAATAAATCATTCATGTCATAAATTTTTTTATTTATTTTATCCACTTTAGGAATATATATACTTGTCAAATAACTAATTTCTTCCAATCTATCTAATTCATATATTGGTATTTTAAATATTTGTTCTTTATGAGGAACTCCAGCACTATTTATAACATAAATTTCATACTCATCCCCATATACTTGAGACAATTCCAATTTTACTTGTGAAGCAATTCTCTTGTTATAAACTTGAGTAATTATATTTCCCGTATTTATATCTACATACTGTCCTTTTATATTTAATCCATCTATAATTTTTAATCCATTTACCGGATCATGACCTACAGCTAATATGATAGGATCTATAAAACTCATACCTGGAATGATTTCTATACAAACATTTTCACTTTCTCTTTTTTCCAGCAATAAATCCACAGTTTTTTCAGCTACAAATGGATTGCCTGGAACAAAATAATTTATGGAATTATATTTCCTCGACTTTTCAATCAAATCTAAAACTATAAAATTATAAACTTCATTGAAACTTTCTCTACTTTCATAGACAAAATCATAAGAAATATATGGTATTTTGTTTTCTTTTAAATATTCAATTGTTGGATGAACTTCCGTCCTCAATATATTTAATTCTCCACTTTTAAGCCTATTAACAGCCCCTAATGTCAGGGAATTTACATCGCCAGGACCAAGACCTATAATGTATATCTTACCCATAAATATCTTCTCCTTTGTTTATTATTAACTAATTCTTAACAATTTAAGTTTCACTAAAGTTTTAGCTATTTTTTCACCTTTAGGTAACAACTTGAAATCTTCATAAGTTAAAGAACCAGTTCTCATGAGAAGTAAGAAATAAGTTATCATACCTATAAATATGGCTATAATAGTAGCTAATTTATCGCCTATAAGAGAATAAAACAAAATATGGCTTACTTTAACTATGACTGCCATCCCTAACGCTGAAATAAAAGGCCTTATAAATACTTCTCCCATATTGAATTTAACTTTTGTATATTTTTTTACACCAATTAAATCAAGAATACTAGCTATCATATAAGCTGCAACTGTACTTATAGCAGAACCTTTAACATTGATGCTAGGTATTCCTGTCAACACATAAGCAAGAACTACTTTTACAGCTGCACCTATAGCTAAATTCCTAACTGGAACAATCGGTCTACCTATCCCTTGAAGTATAGCTGTTAGGGACTGAACTAAAGTCAAAAATATGACACCGAAAGATAGATACATGAGTATCTCTCCAGTACTATTTAATGCTTCCACTGTATTCTTAAAGTACAATAGTCTAATTATAGGTTTAGCAAGCACAAAAAGTCCAAATGCAGCTGGAAGTCCAATAAGCAATGTAACTCTCACTCCCGAAGATATAATACTTCGTATTTCTCCATATTGTTTTCTGGCATGAGCTTCTGAAATAGCTGGAACTAAGCTTATAGCCAACGCCATAGAAAAAACTTGAGGTAAATTGATTAAAGTTTGAGCAAGTCCTTTAAGTTGACCATACAAATCATTAGCTTCAAATTCACTAAAACCAACAAACTGTAACCTTTTCATAACTATAGCTGCATCTATAGTATCCATAATTGGTGCAATAGATGCTCCGATGGTTATAGGAATAGCTATAGCCAACAAGTTCTTGATGATTTTCCCTGTAGTTTCTTCCTCTACAAATTTACTTTTTTCAATTTCCCTATTGATTTCACCTTTTTTAGACAAATAAATTATAAATATCGCTAATGTACCAGCAATAGCACCTATAGAACCTCCAAAAGAAGCCCCCCCTGCTGCAATCGGAATTCCACGATCTAATAGATAATAAGTAAAAAATAGCCCTGCACCCACTCTAAAACCCTGTTCACATATTTGCGAAATAGCCGTAGGAGTCATAGATTGCCTACCTTGAAAATAGCCTCTAAAAGCAGACATCATTGGTACAAAAAAAAGTGCTGGAACTAATGCTATTAAAGCATAATAGGCATTTTTATTCCCTAATGACTCAACAATATTTTCTGCAAAAATATATACAAGAAAACTAGTGATAATACCACATATAAAAAGTCCTGCTAGTGCTACTTTAAAAACTTTGTGTGCACCCCTGCAATCCCCTAATGCCCTTTTTTCAGAAACTAATTTGGCAATAGCTACTGGAAACCCAGATGTAGATATAGTCAAAAGCAACACATAAAGAGGATAAGCCGTTTGATAATATCCCATTCCTTCTGTTTTTATAATATTGCCTATAGGAATCCTATAAAATGCTCCCAATATCTTGACCACTATACCTGCTATACCCAATATAGCGGCCCCTTTCAAAAAATTCTCTTTAGTCATATTTTTTCCTCCTAAGAATACTTATCATTTTCTACTAATCAATAAACTATATTATATCAAAAAGATATTTCAGAAGGAATACATTTATTACTAATCAACTTAAAATGAGAAATTAAGAAAGCCTACCCCAAGGTAGACTTTCTTAATTTTCCATTTGTTTTGATAAAAATCCTGCAGCCGTCTCTGCCAATTTCAACTCTAAATCCCCCATTTGAGCATCTGCTTCTTTAGATAGAAATATAACAGCTCCTATAGGGTCACCTTGCATGACAATTGGTACTATTACTTGTGCCGTATACTTATCTACATTTTCATCTTCAGAATATAATTTTATTGGTTTATTTGAACCTGTAGCATTATAAGCTTTTCTGCTTTCCATTATATTTTCTAAATCTTGGCTTACTCTTTTATCCAAATAATCTTTTTTTGAACCACCTGATATTGCTATAATAGTATCTCTATCAGAAATAACAACTGTATGATTAATAGCTTCATATAAAGACTCACAGTATTCAGCTGCAAACTCATTTAATTCCCCAATAGGACTATATTTCTTAAGTATCACTTCTCCTTCTCTATCTGTAAATATTTCTAATGGATCACCTTCCCTTATTCTTAAAGTTCTTCTAATTTCTTTGGGAATGACCACTCTGCCTAAATCATCAATTCTTCTAACTATTCCAGTAGCTTTCATTTTTTCCCTCCTTGTAAATTAATTGTCTTTATGGTTTTATTATTTTACTTTCATGAATATTTTATGCATCAATGGTAAAGTTAAGTTAAAGTATTACTTTAATCAAAAATCAAAAACCCCATAATGTAAACTTTTTTATTGTTTACATTATGGGGTGAATGTTGACAGATTATGGTGTATTTAAAATACTTTAAGATTTCTTTTCCTCTTTTTCGTTATTTTCTTTTTTGTCTTCTTTCATATAAATCTTAACTTTTGCTTCATCTCTCATTTTCTTAACACTTGCTTGATATTTTTGGTTTTTTAAATCTTCCAGTACTTCATCTTTTACGTCTTCATAGTTTTCTAATCTATCTTCGACTTTTATTATATGATATCCATAGTCAGTTTGAACTATTTCACTGACTTCTCCAGGTTTCAAAGAAAAAGCTGCTTCTTCAAATTCTGGTACCATTTGTCCTCTTGCAAAAAATCCTAAATCTCCGCCTTTTACAGCTGACATATTGTCTATAGACTCTGTAGCTGCTAAAGCATGAAAATCTTCACCTTTTTTAATCTTATCTAAAACTTTTTTTGCCTCTTCTTCAGTTTTTACCAATATATGACTTGCTCTAACCTTTACATAAGAATCTTTGTTTTCTTCAAAATACTTCTTTGCCTCTTCTTCACTAATTTTTAGACCATTTACATAGTCACTTTTATATTTATCTATAGTCATTTCTTTTTTTATGCTATCTTTAAAATATTCTTCTGTAAGATTGTTTTGTTTTAAAAATTCCTTGTACTTTTCTTCTCCACCTAGTATTTCTTCATAATTTTTAAGTTGTTCTTTGAGTTCTTCATCTGTAACAGTAATATTCTTTTCTTTAGCACTTTCTGTAATCAACTTTTCTGTAATTAACTTTTCCAATATATTTTCCTTAATCACTTCTTCAAAAGTCTTATCATTTCCTGCATCTTTTTTCATTATATCAGGGCCATATTGAGACTCATAAGCTTTTTTATACATCTCAAAATTCTTATCAAACTCGTCTTTAGATATAGTATCGCCATTCACCCTAGCTACTGCATCTTTGGGAGTTTTTTCGCACCCAGCTAGTACTGAAACACACAAACTTAAAATTATTACTAAAATTAAAAATCTTTTATTTTGCTTCAATAGAAACATCCTTTCTTTAACTTAATATATTTTATTTTAAGTATATTATATAACATTTTAGTCTTTAAGAGAACCTCTAATTTTTTTAACTAATGACTTCAACTCATCTAATAAATTTTCTTTCCATCTAAATTTAAAATATGGACTACCAGATAAATCAAAGGATATTCTCCTTCCATATTCACTGGAAAGATCATTAATGAGTTCAGGAGTTATATGGCTAGATGAATTAAACTCTAATTTCACTTGTCTTCCTTCTTCTGTAATGCTAGAAATATTGCTTCTTCCAGAAATATATTTAATATATGATATTTTCATGAGATTTTCAACTTCTACAGGTACATCTCCAAATCTATCAATTAATTCCTCCATTAAATCATCGTAATCACTTTGACTTTCAATATTTGCAATTTTTTTATATATTTCAATCTTTGTTTCTTCTTCATCAATATATTTATCTGGTATATATCCATCCACATTGAGTTCTATGCTAGTTTCTACTATTTCTTCATAGTTTTCACCTTTTAATTTCTTTATGGTCTCATTCAAAAATTTCACATATAAATCATACCCTATTGCCTCTATATGACCATGCTGTTCAACGCCTAACAAATTCCCTGCTCCTCGTATTTCTAAATCCCTCATGGCAATTTTAAACCCAGAACCAAATTCTGTGAATTCTTTTATTGCTCTAAGTCTCTTTTCTGCTACTTCTGACAATACTTTATCCTTTTCATACATGAAATAGGCAAAAGCTATTCTATTCGACCTTCCAACTCTTCCTCTAAGTTGATAAAGCTGAGATAATCCCATTTTGTCTGCATCATATACAATCATTGTATTTACATTTGGAATATCTAATCCCGTTTCAATAATAGTTGTACAGACCAATACATCATACTCCTTTTCCAAAAATCCCATCATAACTCTTTCCAATTCTCTTTCACTCATCTGTCCATGACCTATGGCAACTCTAGCTTCAGGAACTAATTTTCTTATATTAGATGCTATTCTGTCTATAGACTCTACTCTATTGTATACTAAATAAACTTGACCATCCCTATTCATTTCTCTGATTATGGCATCGCGCACTAATTGTTCATTGTATTCCACAACATATGTCTGTATAGGATATCTTTCTTCTGGTGGTTCATCAATAACACTCATATCCCTTATACCAACCAGTGACATATGAAGAGTCCTTGGAATAGGAGTTGCTGTCAGTGTAAGGACATCTACATTTTCTCTTATTTTCTTTAATGATTCTTTGTGTTTCACTCCAAATCTTTGCTCTTCATCTACTATTAAAAGGCCTAAATCCTTAAATTTCACATCTTTGGATAGCAACCTATGTGTTCCAACTACTATATCTATATTTCCCTTTCTAAGTCCCTCTATAACTTGCTTTTGCTTTGCTGGAGTTTTAAATCGGCTAAGCATTCCAGCCTTTATCGGAAAATCGGCAAACCTTTCTAATATAGTATTGTAATGTTGCTGTGCAAGTATAGTAGTTGGAACTAAAATAGCAACTTGTTTTCCATCCATAATTGCCTTAAATGCTGCCCTCAAAGCTACTTCTGTCTTTCCATATCCAACGTCTCCACAAAGGAGCCTATCCATTGGTTTAGGTTTTTCCATATCTTTTTTTATTTCTTCTATACTTCTAATTTGAGCCTCTGTCTCTTCATAAGGAAACATATCCTCAAATTGCCCTTGCCAAGGAGTATCTTTGCTAAAAGCAAAACCTTCTACACTTTCTCTTTTAGCATACAATTCTAGCAAATCTTTTGCCATGTCTTCTATTGCTTTCTTAGCTTTTGCTTTTGTCTTTGTCCATTCTGTGCTACTTAATTTGTTTACCTTGGGTTTTACCGCATCCGAACCTATATATTTTTGAATTAAATTCATTTGATCTATAGGAACATACAATTTATCTTTGCCTTGATACTTAACAGTTAAATAATCTTTTTTAATCCCTTGAATATCTAATTGTTCTATTCCTAAATACTGTCCTATTCCATGATTTTCATGAACTACATAATCACCAATATTTAAATCAGAAAAGCTAGCTATTTTTTGCCTATCTTTTTTTATAGGCTTAGTTATTTTTCTCTTATTCACTCCAAATACTTCTTTGTCACTAATTATGGCAAATTTAATACTCGTATACTCAAACCCGCCATTTATGCTTCCAGACGTAATAAAAACTTGACCAGATTTTATATCTCTATTACAGTCCTCTACATACACACATTCTACACCTTTTTCTCTAAGAAGCGTTTCAAGTCTTCTACCTCGTTCTTCTATCCCAGACAATATAATAGTTTTATATCCCCTATACTTATAATGATTTAATTCTTCCACTAAAAATTCTATCTTGTTGTGAAAAGATTGCATCCCCTTAGTTGTAAAATTTAATATTGTATTAGAAACAAATCTTGAATCAGAATTTAGAAGAGCTGAAGTAGTTATACAAATGTGTTTTCTCATAGATTTATACACTACATCAAAATCATGATATATTTTATCATGTTTAGATAATAATTCTCCACTTTCAAACACATCAGTAAACTTAAGTATAAACTCGTTCTTAAAGTCTTGTAATTTTTCTTCTAACCTTCTTGGTTCATCTATTAAAATCAAACTATCATCATTTAAATAGTCAATAATATTCCCTAAATATTCTTCAGGAATATAGGGAACAATCATATCCACATTATTTAAACTTAGTCCCTCTTTCACGATTTCCATATATTTCAAAAACTTTTCTTCTAATTTATCTTTTTCTTTAGCACCTTTCTGAAATTTCCCCAGTATGTTTTTTAAATCTCTATCAATATTGGATACAACTTCATTCCTAAACTCATCCAATATCAAAACCTCTTTGGCGGGAGGAATTGAAACAGAAAAAATCTTTTCAATAGATCTTTGAGTTGATATATCAAAAGTCCTTATAGAATCAATTTCATCGTCAAATAGCTCTATCCTATAAGGGTTCTCACTATTTACGGGAAAAAAATCTATAATTCCTCCTCTTAGACTAAATTGCCCCTTGCCCTCTACCATATTTACTCTTTCATAGCCTTTAGTCACAAAAGCATTTAAAAGATTATCTAAATCTATAACTTCCCCATACTTTAATTCTTCAGTACAAATATCAAATATATTGCTACTCATGACCTTATTGAGCAATGCTTCTAAATATGTAACTACAACAATATTTTCATCATCATTTAATCTTGACAATACTTTAATTCTCTCATGAGTTGTTTCATAACTAAAAGCATCAATATCATAAAAAACCAAATCTCTTGAAGGATAATTTCCCACAAAATTGTTGTCGAAATTTTTTAAATCTTCAAATATCTTTTTAGCTTTAATCTCATCGCTTGTTATAATTAATATTTGTCTTTGTGTATGCTTATTTAACCCATAGGCTAAATGACCTATGTTCTCCTCACTCAAACCATGAATGCTTATAGGACTAATTTTAGACTCTATTGCAGCTAATAATTTGTTATAGGAAGACATATTTTTCAGAGGATCTATAAACATATTTTGTGGCATTTAATCAGCTCCTTCTAAAACACCTTAAGCCCAGGTTTATTCCTGGGCCTTGTTGTTTTTGGAATTGTAAATATTCATTGCAGTATTTAAATCTTCATTTATAATAGTTTCAATAGCCGCACAAGCTAGTTCTATTGTATGATCTATAGTTTGTCTTTCTTGCTTGCTAAATCTACTAAGTACAAATTGGGCTAAATCTTCACCAGGTTTTGGACTGCCTATCCCTACTTTAACTCTTGGAAAACCATCGTCTCCTAAATGATATATTATAGATTTCAGTCCATTATGTGTACCAGCACTTCCCTTTCTTTTAATCCTTATAGTCCCAAATTGTATATCTATATCGTCAACTACTACTATGATTTTTTCTATAGGTATTTTATAAAAATTATATAAATCTAGTACACTCATACCACTATTATTCATATAAGTTTGTGGCTTTATAAGTATAACTTTTTCGTTTCCTATCTGTCCTTCACCATAAACTGCCTTAAACTTAATTTTATTTATATCTATATTGTTCCTCTGAGCTAACAATTCTATAGTATCAAATCCTATATTATGCCTGGTATTTGCATACTCTTTTCCTGGATTTCCAAGGCCTACAACCACATACAAAATATCAGCCCCTAACTAATCAAACAATTTACTTACAGATTCATTTCCATATATTCTCTTTATAGCTTCAGCAAATATTGGTGCTACACTTACAACTTGAATTTTATCTATTTTCTTTTCCTCTGAAAGAGGTACGGTATCTGTAACGACAAATTTTTCAATTTCCGAATTGTCAATTCTTTCAACAGCTGGTCCAGAAAGTATTGGATGAGTTGCACAAGCATAGACTTTTAATGCTCCAAAATTTTTAAGTACCTGTGCCGCCTTTGTTATGGTACCAGCAGTATCTATTATATCATCAACAATGATTACGTTTTTCCCTTCAATATCGCCAATTACATTCATAACTTCTGAAACATTAGCTTTTGGTCTTCTCTTTTCTATAATAGCTATAGGTAAATCTAAAAGATTTGCAAAATTTCTAGCTCTTGCAACTCCTCCCAAATCAGGGGAAACAACTACTGTTTCTTCATCAACTATGCTCTTAAAATAATCTGCAAGAATTGGAACTCCCACTAAATGGTCTACAGGTATATCAAAATATCCTTGAATTTGTCCCGCATGTAAGTCCATAGTAAGCACTCTATCAGCACCAGCTTTAGTCAAAATATCAGCTACAAGTTTAGCTGTTATAGGTTCCCTTGCCTTTGTCTTTCTGTCTTGTCTTGCATAGCCATAATAAGGAATAACAGCAGTAATTCTACCAGCTGAAGCTCTCTTTAAGCCATCCATTAAAATCAAGGTCTCCATCAAACTGTCATTTACAGGTGGACAGGTTGGTTGAATTAAAAATACATCATAACCTCTAACAGTTTCATTGATGTTAACTGTTATTTCTCCATCGCTAAAAGTCCCAACTTCACAGTCCCCAAGAGGTACTCCTAATTCACTACAAATCTTTAAAGCCAATTCTCTGTTGGCATTTCCAGTAAATACTTTCATGCCACTTCCGCTTAAGTTCATATTTAAATTCCTCCCAGTTATTTATTATTTTTATCTGCAAATCCTTTTTTATATGTCCAGCCTTCTTTGTTTACTTGTCTAGCCCTAGCTATAGACAGTGCTCCATTTCCTACTTCATCAGTAATAGTGGAACCAGCAGCTACATACCCCCATTCTCTCACAACTACTGGGGCAACCAAGTTGGAATTGCTCCCTATGAAGGCATTGTCCTCCACAATAGATCTTTGTTTGATTTTTCCATTATAGTTTACAAATACCACGCCACAGCCTACATTTACATTCTTACCTACATCTGCATCCCCTATATAGGAAAGATGGCTAGCTTTTGAATTATCTCCTACATTTGAATTCTTAACTTCTACAAAATCACCAATCTTTACATTCTTACCAATATGGCTATTTGGCCTTAAATAAGCATAGGGCCCTATTTTGCTATCATCATCTATACTACTATCTAATATGGTGGAGATTTGAATTTCTACCCTATTCCCAATTTCTCCATTTACAATTTTCGTATTGTGACCTATTATACAATCTTCTCCTATAACTGAATATCCCTCTATAATTGCCCCTGGATATATGATTGTATCTCGTCCAATTTTAGCCTCAGCATCTATGTAAGTACTATCTGGATCAACAATGGTGACTCCATCTTCCATG
This sequence comes from Bacillota bacterium, assembly GCA_029779375.1. Lineage (GTDB taxonomy): Bacteria > Bacillota > Clostridia > Tissierellales > Sporanaerobacteraceae > Sporanaerobacter. Next base: position 15,204 of record JAKPAR010000163.1, read on the forward strand.
AACTTTTCAATTATCCTTCTTCTCATAAGCTTTTCTGCATTTGCAAGTTCTTTCCTTGAATTGATGCCATATATTTCTTCAGGATTTTCTATCTTATATGCACCTACTTTTAAATTTTTACTTTTAAGTACTTGTACTGCATCTGTAATATAGTATTCACCCTGAGCATTGTCATTGTCAATATTATCTAATGCAAATTTTAAATATTTTCCATTGAAGCAATACATTCCTGAATTGACTTCTTTTATTTTTCTTTCTTCTTCTGTAGCATCTTTGTGTTCTACTATAGAAAGAATATTGCCATTTTCATCTCTTATTATTCTGCCATAACTAGTAGGATCCTCTAATTCAGCTGTTAAAACAGTACAAACATTTTCACAAGACTTATGATATTCTACCAATTTATTCAAAGTATCTCCCGTTATCAATGGAGTATCTCCATATAAAATTATAACATAACTGTCGTCCTCAATATAATCTCTAGCTTGCATCACCGCAAAACCCGTGCCATAAGGCACATTTTCCCCGATTGGCTGACGTACAAATACCACATCTTCCTTTTTTATGGCTTCTGCCACTTGATTGCCGCCATGACCTATAACTACTATATTTTTCTCCATAGCTGCAGCCCTGCTTGCCTCTAAAACATAGCTTAAAAGAGGCTTACCACATACTTCATGAAGAACTTTAGATTTTTTAGATTTCATCCTAGTTCCCTCTCCTGCTGCAAGTACAATAGATATATTCATATAAACACCTCTATGTTTTGTATTTCTCCACCCAATAATATTTTATACAATTTAAAATATAAGTCCACACCTATTTTTTCTTTTCTTTAAATAATATTGTATTTTGGCTAAGTAAAAAGGACCTCTATGGTCCTTTCACTATTCTTCAGATATGCTTTTTTCATACTCTTTAAATATTGCCTCTTGGATTCTACTTCTAGTCTCGGAATTAATTGGATGTGCAATATCTCTAAACTCTCCATCTGCCATTTTTCTGCTTGGCATTGCTATAAAAAGTCCATTTTGTCCTTCGATTATTTTTATGTCATGAACAACGAATTCATCATCAAAAGTAACAGAAACTATGGCTTTCATTTTTCCTTCATCAGTAACTTTTCTAATTCTAACATCTGTAACTTTCACTCCTGCTTCACCACCTTCCAAAGAAGTCGTTTGAAATCACCAAATATTCTCTATATTCTCTATTTTTTAAAGAAATCCTTCTTTTCACTAAAATTATTTTATCTTTTATCTAAATTGTTTTAATTGTTTGAAATTTGGAATAAGTATGGTCTCATTTTTTTCTTCATCTATTTTTTCAAGCCTTATGAGGGAAACATAATCTTCCACCAATTTTTTCTCTGGATTTTTGGTAGAAATAAATATTCCTACTCCAACAACTTCTGCATTAAATTCCCTCATCATTTCCTTCATTCCCTTTACAGTCCCACCTGCCCTCATAAAATCATCTATGATGAGCACTCTAGAACCCTCTTTTATTGCCCTTTTAGAAAGAGACATCGTTTGAATAGTCTTGGTTGAACCAGATAAATAATTTATATTTACAGCTGGTCCTTCTGTAATCTTCATATTTTTTCTTATGATTATGAGAGGAACATTCAATATTTCAGCAGTCATTAAAGCTATAGGTATGCCCTTGGTTTCTATTGTCACTACATAATCTATATCATTTTTTGCGAATTCATTTGCAAATATTTTCCCAATATTTCTAATAATCCTTGGTGTATACAATATATCCATCATATAGATAAAACCACCAGGAATAAGTCTTTCACCTTTAGATAATTCATCACATAATTCTAAAAGTAAATTTTCCACATCTTTTTTTCTCATATTGGGACTAAATCTAACACCTCCATTAGCTCCCGGAATAGTTTCTATATAGCCTATATCAAGTTTTTCAACCAGTTCCTTCATTATAGAAATATCTCCACTAATACTTGGTTTTTTTACTTTGAATAGTTCTGAAAAATATCCATAAGTAAACACTTTATTTGGATTTGTTGTAAGTATATACATGATACCTGCTATTCTTTCATTTCTTTTCAATTTATCCACATAAATCACCCTACACTTGAATATTATTTTTTTATATATCACTTTATTTTATTCCTATTTATAAAACTTTTCAACAGGTTTACAACTTTTCCTTTTTATATTTATACCTTTATGATATAATCTATCAGTGACAAATAAAAAAGACTTCTATTGTAAACTTTTAATAATCACGGAAGCTTTTTTGAAACCCATTTTGGAAAGTTTTAAATTAAGGAAAACAAAAATTTTCGTATGAGCTATAAAAAATGAATATAATATGATGATAATAACATATTTCTTGGCAATAATAATTAATATAGAACCATTTATTACTTCAGGAGGTATTCGTTTATGTTTTCTTTCAATATATGTGAACATAATTTTTCTCATGTTCATCTCATAGGCATAGGTGGTATAAGCATGAGTGGTTTAGCTGAAATACTTTTAACAGAAGGATATACAGTTTCAGGCTCCGATATGAACCCTTCTCCAATAACAGACAAATTAAAAACTCAAGGGGCAAATATCTACATAGGCCATAAATCTAAAAATATTGAAGGTGCAGATTTAATCGTTTATACAGATGCCATTTCTAAAGATAATCCAGAACTTATAGAAGCTCAAAAAAAAGGAATAGAAACTGTCGATAGAGGAACCTTTTTAGGCAAACTCATGAAAAACTATGAAAAATCTATTGCGGTCTCTGGAACTCATGGAAAAACAACTACTACAAGTATGTTAGCCACAATACTAAATAAATCTCACTTAGACCCTACAATTCTTCTTGGAGGAGAACTTGATGAAATAGGTGGAAATGCCAAAATAGGTAGTAAGAAATTGGTATTGACAGAAGCTTGTGAATACAAAGGAAATATTCTCAAATATCAGCCTACAATGGCTATAATACTAAATATGGAAGAAGATCATTTGGATTATTTTAAAAATATCGATCACATTGTAGCAACATTTGCAGAATATGCTAATGGGATAAGTGAAGATGGGTATCTCATCATTAATACCGATGATATAAATGCTGAAAAAGTTATAGAAAATACCAAATGTAATGTCATCACCTTTGGACTCAATGGTAGTGGAGATTATGTAGCTGAAAATATAAGCTTTACTAGCGAAGGTTATCCAAAATTTATTCTAAATGTAAAAAATAAAGAAAAATACCTCATTACACTAAATGTCATGGGTATACACAATATATACAATGCCCTCGGAAGTATAGCTGCAGCCCATACCTACCATGTACCTATGGAAGATATCATAGAAGCTATAAAAGATTATAAAGGCACCCATAGACGACTAGAAACAAAAGGATTTATAAAGGGGGCTAAAATAATTGATGACTATGCTCATCATCCAACAGAAATAAAAGCGAGCTTGAATACTCTAAAAAAAGCCACTGAAAATAAGCTTTGGTGTGTATTTCAACCTCATACCTATTCAAGAACTAAAATATTATTAAATAGTTTTTCCGAATCCTTTTATGATGCAGATAAAGTTATAGTTACAGACATTTATGCAGCAAGAGAAGTTGATACTGGAATTATTCACTCTAAAAATTTAGTAAATGCACTAAAAGAAAAAGGTGTAGATGCAATATATATTGATTCATTTGACAAAATAGAAAATTTTTTACTAGCCAATATCGAGAATGGAGATACTATTGTCACTATGGGAGCTGGAAATGTATATAAAATAGGAGAAGCTCTTCTTGAAGATGAAAAAAAAGCAATTTAAAAAAAGGTCCTTATTTCATAAGGACCTTTTTTTCTACTCCATATATGTTTTCCATGATTTCCTTAACCATCAACTCATCATATATAAAATAAGATAATTGTTTATTTTTTACTTTCTTATAAGTTCCTACACCAGGCAATGTAGTAAAATTAAAATCCTCCGAACCCATTGCCAATGCACTTTTCCCATAATTTAGGGCTTCAGCCAAACTTACATCTGTCTTTATATAATCAAAGCTAGTCTTTATAACTAAAGGCATTTTTATACTCAACGCTTCATCAATAAAAGATTTTAAAAATTCTTGTTGTGCTTTAACTCTACCTAAATCACCATCACTATACCTATTTTTACCAACATTGTCTTTTCTATATCGCAGAAATTCCACAGATTTTTTCCCATTTAAAAGCTGCTTTCCTTCAGGTATATCTATATACAATGGCGGTTTTGCTGTAGGGTCTTTGTACTTCATATGAAAAGGTACCGTTACTTCTACCCCTCCTACAGAATCAACTATTTTTTCTACACCCTTATAATCTATCATAATATAATGATGTACAGGTACTCCCTCCAATATATGAGAAACTACTTTTTTAACTCCACTAGCACCATGAGAAGCATATACTGCATTTATTTTTCTCTGTTCTGCTTCTTCATATCCCTTTCTATAAATATAAGTATCTCTAGGAATTGATATCATATCTACTTTCTTTAATTTCGGATCAAAAGAAATAAATATAATAGTATCAGATCTTATCCCTTCCATGCCCATAAGCACAAAATTTATTCTACTACTCTTTTCATAAGCCTTTTCTAAAGTATCTATGGTTTCTTTCTTTTCTTTTACTTCCTTTTTTTCATCTTTTTTTAAAATATCGCTTTTCTCTTCTTCTAAATTTTTATCCCTATCTTCATGAATTTTCACTTTAGTCTCCAAATAAGTATAGGAACCTAGAAAAAAAGCCATAACAATACATACAGAAAAAATAATAAGAACTTTTAAATTTTCTTTCATCTATAATTCACCTTTTCTAAACCTCCTTTCCCATCTTCACAATAATATTTTGTACAATAGATAAATTTTTACTCATAAAAAAACCGATCCAATTGGATCGGTTTTTTTATTCTTATTTTGTATAATCGTAAAATCCTTTGCCTGTCTTTCTACCTAATTGTCCGCCTCTAACCATCTTTCTTAGTAGTGGATGAGCTCTATATTTTGAATCACCAAATTCAGTATAAAGTACATCCATTATAGCTAAACATACATCAAGTCCTATTAAATCTCCCAAAGCTAAAGGTCCTATTGGGTGATTTGCACCAAGTTTCATAGCTTCATCTATGTCTTCAACTGTTGCAACACCATCAGCATAAATGCCAACTGCTTCATTAATCATTGGAATAAGTATTCTATTCACTACAAATCCTGGAGCTTCTTCTACTTGAACTGGAGTCTTTCCTAATTTTTCAGCCAATTCAAATACTGTGTTTCTAGTTTCTTCACTTGTTGCAATACCTTTTATGACTTCGACCAATTTCATAACTGGAACTGGGTTGAAGAAATGCATTCCTATAACTTTTTCTGGTCTATTTGTAGCACTTGCTATTTCAGTTATTGATAATGATGAAGTATTGCTTGCAAGTATTGCCTCTGGTTTACAGATTTCGTCTAATTTCTTAAATGTTTCTTTCTTTACGCACATATCTTCTGAGATAGCTTCTACAACAAGATCACAATCCTTTAAATCCTCATATTTTGTAGTTATTTGAACTTTTGCCAATACTTTTTCTTTATCTTCTTCAGTCATTTTGCCTTTTTGTACTTTTCTATTTAAATTTTTATCCACACTTTTTAAACTGCCTCTTGGGTTTCCTTCGTCAATACTTCTAACCCACATAACTACATCATAATCATTTTCTGCCAATACCTGAACGATGCCAGAAGCCATAGTACCTCTTCCAAGAACTCCTACCTTTTTCATAAAAACACCTCCAAAATTTATCTTAATTTATAGTTTGGGCTACGTTTCTCTAGAAACGCTCCCATACCTTCTTTTTGATCTTCTGTTGCAAAGCAAAGACCAAACAAATCTCTTTCTATAGCCATACCAGTTTCAATATCAGTTTCCATCCCTCTATTTATAGAAGTCTTTGCAAATCTCACAGCTATCTGTCCCTTTGAAAGTATCTTATTCGCCAATGCAATAGCTTCATTCATAAGTTCATCTTGAGGAACTACTTTATTTACCAAACCTATTCTATATGCTTCATTGGCATCTATCATATCTGCAGTAAATATAAGTTCTTTTGCTCTGCCCATTCCTACAAGACGTGCAAGTCTTTGAGTCCCAGCAAACCCTGGTATGATTCCAAGTCCAACTTCTGGTTGTCCAAATTTAGCTTTTTCTGAAGCTATTCTTATATCACAGCACATAGATAATTCACAGCCACCACCAAGGGCAAAACCATTTACAGCTGCAATAACTGGTTTTTCCATTAGCTCAATTTTTCTAAATACGCCCAGCCCATTTTTAGCAAATTGTCTTGCTTCCTTTGAATCCATTTCTTTCATTTCAGCTATATCTGCTCCTGCTACAAAAGCTCTTCCTTCACCTGTTATTATCAATATATGTATATCTTCATCATTTTCTATCATATCTATAGCTTTATCCAATTCACATAAAACTTGAGTATTGAGTGCATTTAGTGCTTTAGGTCTATTGATTGACAATATACCTATATTCCCTTCTCTTTTAAAAATCAAATTTTCAAAATCCACACTATCCCTCCTAGGCACAAAACAATATTTTCTCAATTTGTTTATATTTTATCAAATTCAAGTATATAGTGCAATACCATCTTTGATAACTGTTTAACAATCCCTATTGGTAAAAAAAGATTTTTTCGCATAAATCTTTAAATTGCTCCTGTTTTCTCGGCTATACTCCAAAACCTCTCATTTTAGTTTTTTTAAACATTCTTTATTTACATTTCATAATGACGTTAAAAAATTATCAACTCATTTATATTCTAATATCCAGGTTTACCTAAAAATTTAAACATATTCTTTTTATATTCCTCAACTCCAGGCTGATTAAATGGATTTACTCCCAATAAATATCCACTGATAGCACAACTTTTTTCAAAGAAATATATAAGTTTGCCAAAATTGTATTCATTCATTTTTTCTATATTTA
>JAKPAR010000187.1 GCA_029779375.1 Bacillota bacterium
TTATTCATACTTTCAACTTCTGCTAATTCTTCAACAGTAGCCTTTTTTATATTTTCTATTGATTTGAAATGCTTTAGTAAAGCTATTTTTCTCTTTTCTCCTATTCCTTTAACATAATCTAGCTCAGATTTAAACATATCTTTACTTCTTAAGCTTCTATGATAGGATATGGCAAATCTGTGGGCCTCCTCTTGTATACCATATATAAGCCTATATACTTCACTATCTACTTCAAGGTTTATTTCTTTATTATTAAAAATAATTCCCCTAGTTTTGTGAAATTCATCTTTTACAAGACCACAAACGGGTATGTCTAAATCTAGTTCCTCTAGCACTTGTAAGGCTACATTTACCTGGCCCTTTCCTCCATCTATCATTACTAAATCAGGGAATATTGAAAAGCCCTTCATATTCAGCTTGTTTTCATCAGTTAATTCTCTTTCCCTAATGCCCCTTGTAAACCTCCTTCTTAAAATTTCTTCCATACTCTTATAATCATCAGGTGCAGTAACAGTTTTTATTTTAAACCTTCTATAGTCACTTTTTTTAGGTCTTCCGTCTTCAAATACCACCATGGAACCTACAGAATTTACGCCAGCTATATTGGATATATCAAAGGCTTCTATCCTGTAAGGAGTTTTTTCTAAATTTAAAATATCCCTTAATTTCTCTAATGCTTCTTCTTGTCTCCTATTCTCTTTCAATATCCTATCCCCATCCTGCTTGAGCATATCCATTGCATTTTTACGGACCATTTCTATTAATTCAGATTTTTCACCCCGTTTGGGAACTCTAAGGGTTACCTTATTTCCCCTTTTTTCAGATAACCACTTAGAAATAGCTTCCATATCCTCAATTTCTTCCTCAATAAATATTTCCTTTGGCACATAGGCAGTACCTAAATAAAATTGCTTTATAAAAGAGCTTAATATATCAGATCTTTTTTCATTAAAGGTATCTTCTATTATAAAATGCTCCCTGCCTACAATTTTTCCACTTCTTATAAAAAACACCTGGATACATACATCATCTATAC
>JAKPAR010000189.1 GCA_029779375.1 Bacillota bacterium
AGCAGAAGCCAATAAAAAACCCTCTCCTAGTAGGGAAAAGTTTAAATCAAACCCCTTGCCAATATTAGTTATGAGTATTCCTCCAAACCCCAAAATAAGGCTTAATACCTTTCCAGAATTAAGCTTATCATCCTTATATATAAAATGAGCTGCTATTACCGTAAAAAATATTCCACTTGACTGAAATATGGCACTCTTTATCCCTGAAGTATTGGCTATCCCTATATAGAAGAAAAAATACTGTAAGGTAGTCTGGAGCAAACCCAATATTATAATGGGCTTTATATAACGACCTTTTATATCTAATTTAGCTTTTAACAAAAATTTAGATGCTAAAAATACAAAGATAGAGGCAATAAAAAACCTCAATCCAGCAAAGTATATCTTAGAAAATATATCCTCTGCAGGTATTCTAAGTTTTTCATAACTTATTTTTATAACGGGAAATGCACTCCCCCATAACAATGTACATATAAGAGATATAATAAGTACATTCTTCGTCTTGGTAAAAAATTTTTCCACTGCTATCTCCTTCCTTTAAGCTGCATACACCAATATGCAATTAAAAAAATAATCCGTTTTTATTTATCTATAAAATCCTCATAAAACAAACTTATATCTACATTTCTAAAAGCAAATACAATGGTTTTCTCTTCCTTCACCCAATGTCTATGAACTTCTTTAACAAAAATCGACCTCCCATTCATAATAGGAGGTATCATATTTTAAGACTGAAAATTAAAAGTATATGCCTTTTTTATAGGTTTTCTCACTTCCCAAGTACATTTTAAGCCCTTTGGAAAAGTAACAAGCATATTTTTTTCTATATGTATCCTATCAGTAGTTGTAGTTACAACCACATATCCTTCCAATACATAAAAAGTCTCTGACTCATCATAATACCACTCAAAGACGCTAGGTTCACACTCCCATACGTTCCAATTGTCTATCCCTAACTCTTTAGCATCTTCTATAGTTATATATTTAATCTTTATCTCGTCCATTTTATGTCACTCCCTCGACAAATGTCAACAAACTTCATCTCTATTTTATACAATTTTAATATAAATAGCAAT
>JAKPAR010000208.1 GCA_029779375.1 Bacillota bacterium
TTGTTTTTCTATCAATTCCAGTCTCTCTGTGGATTGCCCATTGAGATTTTCCTCCTAAAAATCCATCTATTATTATTTTTTGTTTATCCATTAAACTTATCATCCCCTAGCCTCCCTATGAATTATCATAGGGTTATTATATATTTCTTCTAGAGGAATTTTCAATTAGAATTTGGGGTACTTTTAGAATATCATAAACAATTGTAAAGCTTTTTTTTAGAAAAAAATAATAAATAGTATAGCACATTTAAAAATATATGATATAATATATATATAATTATTGCGTAGGAGGTATACTTTATGAGTAAATACAAGTATATAAGATGGTTCAATGAAATAGACAAAAATGATATACCTGTTGTAGGAGGAAAAGGAGCAAATTTAGGAGAAATGACGCAAAAAGGGGTAAATGTACCACCTGGATTTTGCGTGACAGCTGGGGCTTATAGAGATTTTATCAAGTTATCTAATTTGCAAGATAAGATAAAAGAAAAGATTGCAAGTTTTGATGTGGAAGATTCTGATGAATTGCAAGTTAAATCTAAGGAAATAAGAGATTTGATCGATGAATGTCAGATACCAGATGTTATAGCAAATGAAATAAAGGAAGCATATATTGAATTTAGTAAAAATGTTGGTTTGGAAAATCCTTTTGTAGCAATTAGAAGTTCAGCAACAGCTGAAGATTTGCCAGAAGCTTCTTTTGCTGGACAACAAGATACTTATCTTCATATAAGTGGGATAGAAGAAGTGTTAAATTTCACAAGAAAATGTTGGGCTTCCCTTTGGACAGGAAGAGCTATTTATTATAGACAAGAACAAGGATTTGATCATTTCGAAGTTTCACTTAGTGTTGTAGTTCAAAAGATGGTAAATAGTGAAAAATCCGGAGTTATGTTTACGGCAAACCCTGTAAATAACAATAGAAATGAAATGATGATAAATGCAAGCTGGGGATTAGGAGAAGCAATAGTATCGGGAACAGTTTCTCCAGATGAATATATATTTGACAAGGCAAATAGAAAAATTTCAGAAAAACATATTTCAGAAAAAGTTACTATGATAGTTAAAAAGAAAGATGGGGTTGGAACAGTAGAAGTAAATGTAGGCGATTACTTAGGATTTGATAAAATAAACAAACAATGTTTGAGTGATGAAGAAATATATGAATTAGCAGATTATGGAATGAAGATAGAAAATATTTATGGAAAACATCAAGATATTGAATGGGCTTTTGATGAAGATACAAATGAATTATATATTTTACAAGCAAGACCTATAACTACTTTGAAAGAGAAGGAGGAAGCAAAAGCTATGGATGAAAAAGCTGAGTTGAAGACATTGGTTAGAGGATTACCTGCTTCTCCAGGTATAGCTAGTGGAAAAGTAAAGAATATACTTGATATAAGTGAGATCGCAAGAGTAGAAGATGGGGACATTTTAGTGACAGTTATGACAAACCCAGATATGGTTCCAGCTATGAGAAGAGCTAGTGCAGTTGTTACTGATGAAGGTGGAAGAACTTGTCACGCTGCTATTGTTTCAAGAGAACTTGGGATACCTTGTATAGTAGGAGCTAAAACTGCAAGTGAAAATTTAAAAGAAGGTATGGAAGTTACTGTAGATGCTACAAGAGGAGTAGTTTATGAAGGGAAAGTATTCCAGGAAGAAAAGAGTGAAGAAAAAGGTGAAGTTACTGTTTCGAGTGCAGCTATAAGTGAAGATTTTATACATCAATTAGCTCCAATTACTGCGACAAAGATATATATGAATCTTGGAGAACCATCCATAATAGGAAGATACAAGAACTTACCTTTTGATGGAATAGGTCTTATGAGAACTGAATTTATATTTACAAATATGATTGGAGCTCATCCAATGTATTTAGTGAAAACTGGTCAAGGACAGTTGATGATAGATAAAATGGCAGAAGGAATTATGACTGTAGCACAGGAAATATATCCAAAGCCTATAGTTGTAAGGCTTAGCGATTTTAGAACTAATGAATTTAGAGGATTAAAGGGCGGAGATGAAGTAGAACCAATTGAAAATAATCCTATGATTGGATGG
>JAKPAR010000205.1 GCA_029779375.1 Bacillota bacterium
TATAGGACTAGGAGATTATTCAAAATTTATAATTGAAAAAAAGAAATTTAGAATTTTTGTCAGCTTTTATATTGATTTAGGAGTATTTCATTTCAATATTGATAACGATTTCATTATACTATTTGGCCACACTATTGAACATAGATTTGAAAATAAACTGACTCGAGAAAAATGTAAAGCTCTATTCAAAGCCCTCTCTGATGAAACAAGATTAGATATAATAAAAATCACAAGCCAGCGTCCTTGGTACAATAAAGAATTAGCAGATTATTTTAATTTATCGACAGCAACTTTGTCCTATCATTTAAATTTGCTGCTTGATTTAGATATAATTAATTTCGAACCTAGCGTCAACAATAGATACTATTACACAACAGATAAAAAACATCTAAAAAATCTGTTTGATATGGCCTTAAATGAAATAGTTGAATAAAGAAAAGGGAATCCCTCTAAGATTCCCTCTATTCCATCAATTCATAGTGACTATTTATAATTGGATATTTCAAAGTATCTAATACTCTTTCTAAAAGGACTCCCTCTCTTTCGGGATATCCAAATCCATAGCTTGCTGTAATTGCGTTTGTAATAAATTGAGCTGCTCTATTCAAAGCCATAGGCAAACTATCTCCTGTAAGTAGACTGCCAACTAAAACTGATGTAAATGCATCCCCTGTGCCTGGATATTTTACAGGAATATATTTACAATCCACTTTCCAAAACTTATTGTTTATCTTGTCATAAGCCATAACATCTGTAGTGTTTTCTTTGTCCTCATCTAGAACAGATGTTATGACAACTGTACTTGGTCCCATGTCTGACAATTCAACCAACCATTCTTTTATTTCATCTTCTCTGATACTTATAACATCAGATTTATTCAATAGATATGCTGCTTCTGTAAAATTTGGAGTGATAATATCTGCTTTTTTTATCAAATATCTCATCTTTTCTACCATATTTATATCCATAGTCGAATACAAATCTCCATTATCTCCCATGACAGGATCTATTACTATAAGATTGGAAGACCTTTTGAAACTTTCAATAAACTTAAATATTATATCTATTTGTTTTGGTGAACCTAAAAATCCACTGTATATACAGTCAAAGTCTAGATTTTCTCTCTTCCAATGGTTCATATAACTTTCCATATGGCCAGTTAAATCTACAAATGTAAAATCTTCAAATCCATCTGTTTGAGTGGATAGTATTGCCGTTGGAAAGGGACATACTTGAATACCCATTGTTGAAAGTATGGGTATTATTGTGGTTAGAGACGCTCTGCCAAATCCAGACAAATCATGTATGGCAGCAACTCTTTTCACTGGACTTTTCATTAAAAATTCATCCCCTTAGTAAAAATAGCTCTTTTATTTAATTATAATACATTTTATATTATATCCATAGCCTTTGATCTAAATATAACTTAAAACCAGTAGAAATATTTCTACTGGTTTTTTAAGGTAAATCTTTATAGCAAAGATACCAATCTACACAACATAGACCTTCTTCGCCTTCTACTCTTCTTAAAAGTTCTTCATAAGTTTGTGGTGCAGGTACAACAACTGGCTGACCAGGATACCAATTAGCTGGCGTTGCAACCTTTGCCATATCGGAGGTCTGCAGAGCAATCAAAAGTCGAAGCATTTCATTGGTGTTTCTACCATTGGTCAGTGGATAAACTAGTATTGCTCTTATTATTTGATTTGGATCTATAAAAAATACATTTCTTACTGTTGTTGTAGTCCCCGTAGTAGGCGAAAACATACCATACATTCTTGCTATGCTACCATCTCTATCTGAAATTATTGGAAAAGGTATTTGAATCCCTGTATTTTGATATATATTATAAACCCATGCCAAATGAGAAGAATTGCTATCTATACTGAGCCCCAAAAGTGCAGCATTTCTATCCATGAAGTAATTATATTGCTTTGCCAAAGCAATAAATTCAGTGGTTCAAACAGGAGTAAAATCACCTGGATGAGAAAACAAAACTACCCATTTGCCCTTAAAGTCTGAAAGTTTTATTGGCCCAAAAGTTGTCTGGGCTGAAAAATCAGGGGCTTTCATACCTATTTTTAAACAAATATCTTCATTCATTATATTCACCACCATAAAATATTTTATAATCTATCTACTACATAATATGCTTGTCATCATTAGGTGGTGAAATACTAATATTTACTTTTTCCTCAATTGTTCTATTCTATCCTTGACATTGTATGGAACCAAAGTTTTCTGTGAATAGGTAAGACCATCGTATTCACTAATTATTTCCGTTACTTCAAATATATCATCTTCTACCAATTCATCAACTTTATTGCTTAATTGCAAAGCTTTATACAAATCTTCTTGTGATGGTACTGTTGTTTTATATAAATTATTTAGATAATCTCTTACAATCGAAATACCATAGTCTGGATTCGGAGCCCAAAACCCTCCTAAATCTTCTACATACTCTACTGTTCCTGCCCATTTAGCTGTATTGGTCTTGTACCATCTGGGATGTGGTTCTCCTACTGGAGCAACCCCACAGTAGATACCCATATGATTAAAATGTCCCCTCACACCATCCTCTGGTGTAAGAAAAGTTTCATGATCTTCAGTTCTATCACCTACTGGATTAAGTATTTTTATTCCAGCCCAATTGTTCATCTCTGGTCTCACTACTCCAGTATATCTTCCAAAATTAGTTTCTTTGGCTGCTTGTACATATAGTATTTCTGGATTCATTCCAGTCAATTCTCCATATTGCCAATAAATAGGAGCTACATCCACAAATCTCTTATGGGCACCTTTTTTTATAGCCCATGCTTGTCCCTGTTCTACAGTTGCTTTAGTTCTTGACTTGATTTGAGTCTTTAAGGATTGAATTTTCGCTTCAATTTTCAAGAGTTTATCAATATCTTCTTGAGACACTTTAGATTTTTCTACATCTGGTAAACTATCAAATAATTTTCTTGCGCTTTCAGTCTTTGTTTTAGTTTCTACTGTAATTTCATTGATTTCACTTAGATTTGGCAGTTCTTTAACCAATTTTACAAATTCTTCATCTTTTGAAATTTGTTTTATTGGTTCTGTAGGTTTAGAAATGACAGTTTCATCAAACTTCCTATTTGTCACAAAAGCTTGAAATCCTTTATAAATCACTTTCTCTTTGTATGCATCTGCATCTATTTTAGTTGAAAACTTTCCTGCCATTACACAATAATTTTGGTTGTTTGGATCTATAACTACAAAAGCATCTCCAAATCCTGCAGCTTTCAATGCAGTTTCTTGTACCAATGCTAGTTCTCCACTTCTATAAGTCCCGGTTTGGACATAATATAAATCAATATTTGTATTATTCTCTGGTTTAATTTCTGGAGTTTGTATCATATTTTTGCTAATATTGGCAAGTATTTTTGCACTTTCTGCTCTTGTTATCTGCTTTTTAGGACCAAAGGTCCCATCTGGGTATCCTGTCATATAACCAACATTTCTTACAGCTCCAACATAGCCAATAGCTAAATTACTTATCTCTGAGCAGTCCAAAAAATATGATGCAGAAAATATATCTTCCTCTAATCCACAAGTAATTCCTACAATTCTAGCTACCTCTTCACGTGTAATATATGTATTTGGCAAAATATTTTGACCTTCAGCTTCAAGAATATATCCAGCCTTGACTCCCTTAGCCACTTCATCATAGAACCAATTGCCTTTATTTACATCTGGGAAATTTATTTCTGCAGTTCCCGAATATCCCATTATTCCATTGATAATTTTATAAAATTCCGCTTTTTTTATATAATTATTTGGCTTAAAAGTACCATCTGGATAACCTTTCATGATATCTTTTTGACTTAAATATAGTATGTCATTCTTTGCCCAATGATTCACTATATCTGAAGCTCCTGCAAAAGAAGTAGTACCATTAGAAAATATAAATAATGACATAAACAAAATAGATAGTATCTTCTTCATCCTATTTTTCATCAAGTAATCCCCCATTCGATTTTTGCATTAATATATTTAGATTTTATATCAATTTATAACAAATTACTATCTAAATGCTTATATTGTCATAATATTTTAATATGTCATTTTCTCCCTATGCTCTTTAGCTCTTCTTCTGTTAAATATCTCCACTTTCCTACTGGCAAATCTTTTAAACTTATATTCATGATTCGAATTCGCTTTAAACTTATAACCTTATATCCAAGTTGATTGCACATTCTTCGAATTTGACGATTTAATCCTTGAGACAAAATGATTTTAAAAGTTCGATCATTTATCTTAAATACTTTGCAACTCTTTGTGATTGTATATTCATTTTTAACTGGATTGTAAATTTTAACTCCTCTAGACATGTTTTTTATAAACGAAGAAGTGATTTTTTTGTTGACCATCACAATATATTCTTTTTCATGATTGTTTTCTTCTCTTAAAATTTCATTTACAATGCTGCCATCACTTGTAAGAAGAATTAATCCTTCAGAATCCTTGTCAAGTCTCCCAATTGGGAAAATTCTTTCAGGATAATTTACAAAATCTATAATATTTCCCTCCACATGTCTCTCAGTTGTACAAGTGATACCTACTGGTTTATTCAGTGCAATATATACATGGTCTTTCTTTTCCTCTAATACTTTCCCATTTACCTCAACTTTATCATCTGGTTTCACTATATATCCAAGTTCTGCAATTTGACCATTAACTTTCACCTTTTTTTGTTTAATCATCTCATCAGCTTCTCTCCTAGAACAAAGTCCCGTTGAACTAATAAAATTGTTAAGTCTCATACTACCATCCTTCCAATAAATCAACAAATTTTTCTGAAGCAGGAGAAAGAGATACACTTTTCAAATAACAAACTCCTATACTTCTCTTTGGTATCTCTTCAGTTGTTTGCACTTCATACAATACTCCCGCTTGTAGATATTCTTGTGAAAATTCTCGTATGACACATGATATGCCTAAATTAATTTTTGCAAATTCTAACAACAATTCATGAGAACCAAGTTCAATTTCTGGTTTAATTCTAATACCTTTAGATAAAATATATTTTTCTACATATTGTCTTGAATTTGACTTAGGTTCAAGTAATATAAGTGGAAATTTTGCTATCTCCTCTAGTGTTAAGTATTTAGATAAATTTTTCTTGTATTTTTCCCCATATACAAAGACATCATGAATTTCCATCAATTCTTTTACTTCCAAAGAAGAGTCCCTAATAGGCAAATTGCATATTGCAATATCAACTTCTCCAGATTTTAAAAGTGTACAAAGTTCGAGCGTTGTACGATTCACAACTTTTAGCTTGATATTTGGATATCCATTGTGAAACTTTTCCAAATAAGGCAACAAAAAATAGCGTGAAATAGTATCTCCAACACCTATTTTCAATTCACCCACCATTAAATTTTTAGATTCCTGTACCTTTTTTTCCCCTACACTGATTAAGTTCATAGCTGAATTTGCATATTCAAACAATATTTGACCTTCATTTGTAAGTATAACACCCTTAGGAGTTCTGGTGAAAAGCCGCATTCCAAGTTCTTCTTCAAGTTGCATGATTGCCTGACTGACAGCTGGTTGAGTCATAAAAAGCACTTTTGCAGCTTTTGAAAAGCTTTCACATTTGGCTACCTCACAAAAAATTTTATATAAATCCAATCTAACAGACATATAAGCACTCCTTATATTTAGCATTCTTCTGATTTATTTTACTTATATCATAAGTTATTATATATCCCAAGAAATACTATGCAAAAAATTCTTGTTTCATTAAAATTTAAGCTTTTTTAAAGCATCTGCAAGATCTGTATTTATTGCTTCATTTTTAGATTTATTTTGCTCTTTTAAGTATTTTGATACTTCTTTTTTAGAAACTGAATTTTTCTCTTTTTTCCTCCTCTCATTAAAAGAAGAGAATTTTTCTCTATATCCACAGCTACATACAAATATTTGTCCTTCTCCTTCTCCACGCAATTCTAGCTTTTTATGACAATTAGGACATCTGGCATTAGTCACTTTAGATATATTTTTTCTATAACCACATTCTCTATCTTGACAAACAAGCATCTTGCCTTTTTTCCCTTTCACTTCAAGCATATACTTTCCGCATTGTGGACATTTAACCCTTGATATATTGTCATGTCTAAAAGTTTCATCGCTATTTTTTATTTCATTTGTAATAGCTTTTGAATAGATTCCCATTTCTTCTATGAAAGTATCCTTATTAAGTTTGCCTTTTGCAATAGCTTCCAATTTTTGCTCCCATTCTGCTGTTAAAGCTGGAGACTTCAAGTCTTCAGGAACCAACCCAAGAAGTTGCTTTCCCTTTCCAGTAATATAAATATCCTTCCCTCTCTTTTCAATTAAGAAGTTATTAAACAATTTTTCAATAATATCTGCTCTTGTAGCTACTGTACCAATTCCTCCAGTTTCTCCAATTATTTTAATCAAATCTTTGCTTTCATTTGCCATGTATTTTGCTGGGTTCTCCATAGCAGACAAAAGTGTTCCTTCAGTGAATTGTGCTGGCGGTTTAGTATATCCCTTAGTCTTTATAATAGAATTCACCTTCAAAACATCGCCTTTATTTATATTAGGTAAAAGTTGTTCCGGTATATCTTCTTGAACATCATCATCCTCATAGTTGTTGGCGTATACTTCTTTCCATCCTTGAGCCAATACCCTTTTCCCTTTTGCAAAAAAATTCTCATTTCCGATTTTAGCCTTAATAGTTGTTTGCTCAAATTCAAAAGGAGGATATAGTACTGCCATAAAACGTTTCACAACTAAATCATATATTTTCCGTTCCTTTTCATTCAATTTACTGAGTGGTAATCTCTCTTCTGTTGGTATGATAGCATGATGATCTGATACCTTGCTGTCATCAACAAAAGATTTATTTGCAACGATAGGTTTCTTTAAAATCCTTGAGGCCATTGATTGATATTGTCCAATTCCACAAGCTTTAATTCTTTCACCTAAAGTATCCACTATATCTGAAGTTAAATATCTAGAATCTGTCCTTGGATATGTGAGTATTTTATGAGTTTCATAGAGCCTTTGCATTATAGACAAAGTTTCTTTTGCAGAATAGCCAAAAATTTTATTCGCATCTCTCTGAAGCTCTGTCAAATCATACAATCTAGGAGAATAACTTTTTTTATAAGTTTTCTCCACATCATAAACCTGTGCATC
>JAKPAR010000225.1 GCA_029779375.1 Bacillota bacterium
TTTGGGAAAGACAAAAAAGAGATAATAGAGAATGTACTTAAGGAATGTATAGATGTAAGGCTTTTCGGTGCAACTATACCGTTGGATAAGGATTCTGCAACTTTTACGGGACCGGTTCAATTTAATATGGGCAGGAGTTTACATAGGGTAGAAGTGAAACGGATAAAAGGGACAGGTGCCTTTGCCTCTGGTGAAGGAAAAGATAGTAAAACTTTTAGAGAAGAATATATATTACCTTACTCCTTAATAGGTTTTTATGGAATTATAAATGAAAAAGCTGCTGAACATACCAATTTAGCACAGGAAGATATAGATCTTCTATTAGAAGCTATGTGGAACGGGACGAAAAATTTAATTTCCAGGTCAAAAATTGGACAGGTACCTAGACTGCTTATAAAAGTCAATTATAAAGAAAATAGTTTCCATATAGGAGATTTAATTAAAACTATCAAGCTAGAAAGCGATAAAGCTGATGAAGAGATAAGAGATGTGGAGGATTTTGTATTAAATATAGATGATTTTATCAAAGTTATGGAAAGCAATAAAGAAAAAATTGATAGTATTGAGTTGAAAATCGATGATAGGCTCAACTTAAACGTTGATATTTTCTCAGCTCTACAGAATGCAGGGATAGAAGCAATAAGGCTATAGTAGGTGATATGATGAAAGTACTAGTTTTAGATTTATGGGGTGATTATGCTCATTTTAGAAAATATTTCACCACGTCTTCACCGTTGACATTTGCTTTTCCTCCAAAGACAGCTCTGTACGGAATAGTTTCTGCCATAATTGGACTTGATAAAAACGAGTATCTAAAATACTTTCAAAATAAAAAGTGCAAGATTGCTATAAGGATTTTGAATCCAATTAAAAAAACCAGAATATCAATAAATTATATAGATACAAAGATAGCAGTAGATATGGGGGGAATAAGAGGTAGAACGCAGGTAAATCTTGAAGTCTTAAAGGATGTAAAATACAGAATATATTTCTACCATGAGGATAATGAGCTTCAAGAAAAGCTAAAAACTTTTTTAAAGGAGCATAAAAATGTATATACCATAAGTTTAGGACTATCTGAATTCATTGCTAATTTCAGTTATATAGGGGAATACCGCGCGAAAGAAATTAACGAAGGAAAAATGGCGGAGATCCACTCTATCATACCATTTAATGAGGACATTAAAATAAAATTTGATAGCGATAGAGAATATCTAAAAGATACTGTATACAATGAGATGAATGAAAACAGGGAGGTAACGGAATATATAAGAGTACTATTTGAAAGAAAAGGAAACAGCATTACTTCAACTATCCCCCACCATCTCCTAGAAAGTGGTGAAAGAATTGTTTTCATTTAAGTTAGAGTCTCATCCAGGTATTCTACTTATTGACCACTTACGAAAAGTTAGCAATATAGGAATAGATATATTCACTAAGAATAAATTATTTAGCGAATACAAAGACTTTATGAAGATTATTCTAGTAACCCACGACCTAGGAAAATCAACAAAATACTTTCAGGAGTATATAAGGAAGAAGAGAAGCCATGGTTTTATGAAAAATCATGGCTTCCTATCTTCATTGATGACTTATTGTCTTCTCATGAGATATTATGATATGGATGTGGCTATAAAGGGTTTGATGATAGTAAAAAAACATCATGGAGATTTAGATAATATTATGGAAGAATTATCAATTAAACCGAGCGAAGTAAAAGGATATAGAAATATTTTGACCAAACAGCTGGAAACTATCGATTTTAATGAATTAAACTATATTTTATCTGAATTTGATTTGGATAAACTAACCAGGGATCAAATAATTGGAGCTTTTGACTATCTTTTTGAAGATATGGAAGCACTATTCTACTTAGAAGAAAGTTCAGAGCTAGGCATGAGGGAATATTTTATTCATAAATATTTTTATTCTATTCTCATATACAGCGACAAAGCTTCTCTTATTTTGGAAGATGTTAATATCAATAAAAATAGGGGAGAAGACTTGTATGCAAAACTAGAAGAATATTATAAAAGATTTGGCAAAAGCACGGATATTATAAATTTAAATAGACAGAGGGCAAAGGAAGAAGTTGAAAAAAACTTAGACAACATAGAGAAAAGGACGCTTACATTGACCTTGCCTACAGGGATGGGAAAGACATTAAACAGCATAAATTTTGCTTTACTATTGAAGGATAAAATAAAAAAAGAGAAAAATGTGGATGCAAATATAATATATTCTTTTCCATTTACTAGTATCATTGACCAAACTTATGACGTATTTAAAAAAGTGTTTGGAGATGATTCGAAAGATGTCGTCAAACATCATTATTTAGCTAAAATTGCTTACAAAGACGAAGAAGATTATTATGAAACTGAAAAAAGTAGATTTCTCATAGAAACCTGGAATTCAAATATAGTAGTTACTACATTTGTTAAG
>JAKPAR010000233.1 GCA_029779375.1 Bacillota bacterium
ATGTGTGAATAATGTTATCTTGATTGGTAGACTTACTAGAGACCCGGAGCTTAGGTTTCTTCCTGTAAATGGAACCCCTGTATCTACTTTTAGTATTGCTGTAGATAAACAATTGCCTAAAGAAAAAAAACAAGAAATGGAAGCAAAAGGACAACCAACAGCAGATTTTATAAATATCGTTGTTTGGGGGAAACAAGCTGAAAATTGTGCAAATTATTTGGCTAAGGGAAGGCTTGTAGCCATTCAAGGGAGACTTCAGTCAAGGTCTTACGAGGCAAAAGATGGTACTAGAAGGTATGTGACAGAAGTAGTTGCAGAAAGGGTTCAATTTTTAGAATGGGGAGACAACAAAAATTCTGATTTTAATGATGACAATTCTGATTTTCCTGGCATTGAAGGCTTTCACAATGTAGATGATGATGATATTCCATTCTAGAAGGAGGGAAAGTAGATGGTACAAAAAAGATATAAATCAAGAAAAAGAGTTTGTAGTTTTTGTGCAGACAAAGCTGAAGATATAGATTACAAAGATATAAATAAACTTAAAAAATATATCACAGAAAGAGGCAAAATATTGCCAAGAAGAATTACAGGAAACTGTGCAAAACACCAAAGACAACTTACAAGAGCTATAAAGAGAGCAAGACAAATAGCATTGTTGCCATATAGTGCAGACTAAAAAAGAGAGGAATTTCCTCAATGTCATTAAGTTAAGAAATTTAACCAAGATTTTAGAAGCAGAGTATGTTTAAATACATACTCTGTTCTTTTTTATTATACATATTTAAAAAAGGGTATATAATAATATTATAGAGAGGGGGAGATATAATGGATAAAAAAATGACCACAGAATTTGTTACTAGAACTGCTATCCTTTTAGCCGTAGCTTTAGTTCTACAGATGACTTTAAGAGGGGTAGGACAGCCACTGGTAGGACCATTGATTAATTTTGTACTTATCATGAGTGTATATTTGGTAAGCGTAGGTTCTGGAATTATAGTAGGATGTTTGACACCACTTTTAGCTTTTGCTTTTGGGATAACACCATTTTTTCCAATAGTTCCTTTTATAATGGTTGGGAATGTACTCTATGTAGCTTTCTTTAACTTTTTTAGAAATAAAATTAAAAAAGCTGGAGATATTTATGCAATAATATTTGCTAGTTTTATAAAATATGTATTTTTGACTGTTTCAGCTAGATATATTGTGGTACTATTTGCAAAAGTGCCTCCAAAGATAATAGCAGCTTTTTCACTTCCACAACTTTATACTGCACTGGTTGGAGGGGCTTTGGCGATTATAGTGAAAAGATTTCTTCCAAAATCTATGTTTCTTCACTCCTAACACCTTCTTTTGAAGGTGTTTTTTGGTTTGACATACTATTCAATAGCTTGTATTATTTTAATAAGACTTATTTTTAAAAGGGTTTTTTAGTTTTTTGGAGAAATAATATAGAGGGTGAGGAAATATGAGAGATGGAAAAGATATAGATATCATGAAAAATGTAAAAGTAGTGGAATGGCTCAAATGTGAATTGCTTTCTTCTGTTGCCAGTCTTTTTCAATTGTTGCAAAGTGGAATAAAAAATGCTAAGGACGATATGTTGGATTTAATATCTAATATTATATTGCTTGCCTATTTGTTGGGTAAACGATTGGGACTTAGCTATGAAAGTATTGACTTAAAGGTAGAAGATAAAATAAAGTTAGGACTAATAGAAGAACATCAAGTAGAAAAATGGTATGGAGATTTAAGTGAGCTACATGAATATTATAATACAAATAGAAGATAGGAGTGAAAAGCTTGAATTTTAAAAATGAAAAGACAAAGGCTTTCTTGGAATCGCTTTTGATGATTCTATTAGGTACAATATATATACTAATAGGTATAAACTTTGTCCCTGTAATAAGTATAGTTTTTCCAGCTTTTTTTATAATATTAGGAGTTAGACATGGAATAGAATACAATATAGTCAGTATTTTGATATCTACTCTTGTTGTAGGGTTGGTTGTAGATAAATATACTGCGTTTTTTATATTTATTGCTTTTGTGCCTTTAAGTGTTGTAATCAATTATGTAATAAAAAAGAGGGGGAAATCTCAAGAACTGATTTTATATTCAACCATTACCTCTCTTGCATCTTATGTTATAGCTATAGTGCTAGTTAAGAAACTTTTTAATATAAGTTTTATAGATCAAATTGAAAAATCTTTTTCTTTGGTTTTAAAAACTCAATTAGATATGTTAAAAGAAACAGGACTTTCTAATTATGAAGTATATCAGACCAAGAATATTCTAGAAAGTGCTTATGAGTATATGGTTTTAATCATACCTTCTGCTGTGATGATTTTTTCATTGCTGACAGCATATTTGAATTCAATATTATCAATATTTATTTTGAGAAAGTTGGGATATGGTATAGTATTTGTACCTAGATTTTCTTATTTTAAATTGCCAAACAATTTTATTTTAGGAATTGTAGTTATTTATCTTGGAGTATTTTTGTTAAAACAGTTGAAAGTTTTTTATTATGAAACAATATTTATCAATGTAAGTGCTTTGATATCTTTTGCTTTTTTCTTACAGGGTTTAGCTGTTTTGATTTTCTTGATAAATAAAAGTAGATTAAAGCAAGTTGGTAAAGTGATTTTTATAGTACTTTTGATATTTAGTTTTCCTTTAAGTGCAATTATTTCTATGGTTGGTTTTTTAGATATCATATTTAATTTCAGGGGAATTAAAAAGGAAATATAAATCCTTTGGGAGGATAAAAATGAAAGAAAATAAATATTCTAGATTAGTTGCACCAAATGATAAAATATATCTGTGGATAATAGCTATATTTGTAATTGTATTATTTTTTTATAATACAATAATAGGTTTTGTTGGTGTACTTGTATTGATATATCTCATTTATTATTATTGGAAAAATATTCATGCAAAAAAACAGGAGTGGACTAGATATATTGAAGGTCTAGCAGAAGAATTTGATTCTGTGACTAAAGAAGCTATTTTCAATATGCCTATACCTTTAACTATGATAGGTAAGAATGGAAATATTAGATGGTATAATACAAGGTTTTTAAGCATGATGGAAGAGAAAGATATTTTAGACAAGAACATAGCCGATCTTGTACCAGGAATGAAGGTAGAGGAAATATTTAAAGGAAATACTGGGCTTGTTGAAATAAATTTCAAAGAAAATTATTTCAAAATCTATTACAATATAGTTGATTCTAAAAAGACTATAAATTCAAATGATACAATTGCTATGCTTTATTGGATTGATAATACTAGTTTTTCTTTATTAAAAGAAAGGTACAATGATGAAAAACTTATAGTTTGTGTGGCTCAAGTGGATAACTATGATGAAGTGAAGGCAAATACTGATGAGGTAAATAGACCTATTGTATTTGCAGAAATAGATAAGAGAATTAACTCTTACGTTTCAAGTATGAATGGATTTGTGAGAAAATATGAAAATGATAAATATATGATAATTTTTGAAAATGCTCATTTAGAGCATTTGGAAGACAAAAAATTTGATATTTTAGATAAAATACGTGAAATAGATTTAGGAAATAAAATTCCTATTACTTTGAGTATGGGAGTAGGTGTAAATGGGAAAAATCCTAATCAGACTTATGAATATGCAAAAGCTGCTATAGATATTGCATTAGGCAGAGGAGGAGATCAAGCAGTTGTTAAAAAAATTGATAAATTGAGTTTTTATGGTGGCAAGACTAAAGCTGTTGAAAAGAGAAACAAGGTTAAATCTAGAGTTATATCTCATGCTTTAAGGCAACTTATAGACCAATCTGAAGTTGTATTTATAATGGGACATCAAAATGCTGATATGGATTCTTTTGGTGCAAGTGTTGGAATATTAAGGGCTGTTAAAAATAGAAACAAAAAAGGATATATAGTACTTAAAGATTCTAATCCATCTATAAAAAATATTTATGATAGAATGAAAAAAGAGCAAGCAGAAATTTTGGATTCAATTTTGACTCCTGAGGAGGCTATGAATAAAGCCAATAAATTTGATTTACTTGTTGTTGTTGACAATCATAAGCCAAGTTTTATGGAAGCTCCAGAATTGCTAAAGGCAATAGATAAAGTGGTTCTTATAGATCACCATAGAAGAGGAGCAGAATTTATAGAAGATCCAGTTCTTACTTATTTGGAACCATATGCATCATCAACTTGCGAATTGGTTACAGAAATACTATACTATATGTCAGATAAGATGGAACTTACAAATTTTGAAGCAGATGCCCTTCTTGCAGGTATAAGTGTGGATACGAAAAATTTCACTTTTCAAACAGGAGTACGTACCTTTGAAGCAGCTTCTTTTTTGAAAAGAGCTGGAGCAGATACTACTTCTGTGAGACAACTTTTTAGAGATGACTACAAAACTTTTTTGTTAAAGGCAGAAGTAGTTAAAAATGCAAAAGTTGTATATGACAAAATAGCTGTATCAAGACTTTCAAAGGAAACACAGGATTCTGTTCTTATTGCAGCTCAAGCTGCCAATGAGCTTCTAAATATAAATGGAGTTTCAGCTTCTTTTGTGTTGGCTTTAACTAACGGGAAAATTCATATAAGTGGTAGATCTTTAGGCGATATTTCTGTTCAATTGATATTGGAAAAATTGGGTGGAGGAGGACATTTAACTAGTGCTGGTGTACAGCTTGAGAATATGAGTATTGATGAAGCTGAAGAAATGCTTAAAAAAGCTATAGATGAATATTTAAAGGAAGGTGAGGATAAATGAAAGTGATATTGTTAGATGATGTAAAAGGATTAGGGAAAAAGGGTGATTTAGTCAATGCTAAAGATGGATATGCTAGAAATTTTTTGTTTCCAAAGAACCTTGCTATAGAGGCTACAGAAGGAAATTTGAAAGTGCTTAAAGAAAAGAAGAAATCAGAAGCTATTAAGAAGGAAGAAGAATACAAAAAGGCTTTAGAACTTAAGAAAAAATTGGATGAAAGTACTGTTGAAATCAAAGGAAAGGCTGGAGATGGAGGAAGATTATTTGGTTCTATAACTTCAAAAGATATAGCAGAAGCTCTCCAAAAACAATATAAAGTTAAGATTGACAAGAGAAAAATTGTTCTTGACGAAAATATAAAAACTATTGGGACAACTATTGTGGATGTAAAAATTTATCCAGAGGTAGTGGCTAAACTCAGAGTGAAAGTAGTAGAAGAAAACTAGAGAGGTGATTGAGATAGATATTCAAACTTTAGGGAGAATACCTCCCCATAGTCTTGAAGCGGAGCAGTCTGTGTTGGGAGCTATGATTATTGACAAAGAAGCTATAAACACAGCTGTTGAAACTATTAGACCGGAAGATTTTTATAAGGAAGCAAATAAGGAAATTTATGAGACTATTTTGGAATTATACAATAGAAATGAGCCAGTAGACCTTATTACTTTGTCTGAAGAATTGAAAAAAAGGGGAACTTTAGAAAATGTGGGGGGAATTAATTATTTAACAAGCCTTTCAGGAAGTGTTGCTACTACAGCCAATGTAAAATATTATTGCGATATAGTAGAAGAAAAATCTATTTTAAGAAGACTCATAAAATCTTGTGATGAAATAATAACTAAAAGTTTTGAAGATGCCGAAGAAGTTAATAGTATTATTGAAAGGGCAGAAAAAAGTATATTTGATATAACTCAAGGAAGAAACAATGAAGGGTTTTCACCAATAAAGGAAGTTTTATTAGATAGTTTTTCTAGAATTGAAGAAATGTCTATGAATGAAGGCGGACTTACGGGTCTTACTACGGGTTTTTTAGATATTGATGAAAAACTTTCAGGGCTTCAAAAATCAGATTTGATACTATTGGCAGCAAGACCATCTATGGGAAAGACAGCTTTGGGATTAAATATTGCATTGAATAGTGCAATAAAGGGGAACGGTCATGTTGCAATATTTAGTCTTGAGATGTCAAAAGAACAATTGGTTCAGAGGATGCTCAGCAGTGTTTCTCATGTAAATTTGCAGAAGATAATTAGTGGAAGACTTGATGAAGATGAATGGGTAAAAATAGTTCAAGCTATGGGTCCTCTTTCAAGTACAAATATATTTATTGATGATACTCCAGGTATTTCTATTATGGAAATGAAGGCAAAATGTAGAAAATTGAAGATAGAAAAAGGATTGGATTTAGTAGTTGTAGACTATCTGCAACTTATGCAATCTGATTCTCCAAGTGAAAGTAGACAGCAAGAAATATCTTCGATTTCAAGGGGATTGAAAGCTTTGGCCAAAGAAATGGAATGCCCTGTATTGGCCCTTTCTCAACTTTCTCGTGCTCCAGAATTGAGATCTGATCACAGACCAATTCTTTCTGACTTGAGGGAGTCTGGAGCTATAGAACAAGATGCAGATATAGTAATGTTTTTATATAGAGATGAATACTACAATGAAGATACGGATAAAAAGAATATAGGAGAAGTAATCATTGCAAAACACAGAAATGGTCCTACTGGTACGGTAGAATTGTTGTGGATGGGACAATTCACTAAGTTTGTCAATTTAGAAAAATATAGAGAGTAATTTAAAACTTATGCAAATTGGGTATTTATAATATGGCAAAAAAAACGGGAGGGATTGTCATGGATAATAAAAAGGTTTTACCAGTAAGTGAATCAGTTAAGTGGATAGGCATACTTGATCCAGGTTTGATAACTTTTGATGTAGTCATGGAGACGAAATATGGCACTACTTATAATTCTTATTTTATAGATGCAGAAAAAAAGGCAATAGTAGAGACAGCAAAAGAAAATTTTAAAGATGAATATATTGAAAAAATAAAAAGTGTAGCAAATCCTGATGAAATAGAATATATCATTGTAGACCATACTGAACCAGATCATGTGGGGAGTTTGAGACATTTACTTAAAATAGCAACTAATTCAACAGTTGTAGGAAGTAAATCAGCTATAAATTTTTTAAAACATATGATAGATGAAGAATTTGAATATATGATAGTTAATGATGGAGATACTTTGGATTTAGGAAATAAAACATTGAAATTTATTTCTGCACCTTTTCTACATTGGCCAGATAGTATGTATACTTATCTTGAAGAGGAGAAAATATTATTTACTTGTGATTCTTTTGGATGTCATTTTTGTGATGAAAGAATGTATGATGATCTTGTAGACAATTTTGATGATGCTTTTGACTATTATTTTCAAGTTATATTAGAGCCTTTTAGTGGCTATATGATAAAAGCTATTGAAAAAATTAGTCAACTTGATATAAACACTATATGTCCAGGACATGGGCCAATACTTAGATCCAATTGGAAAAAGTATGTAGATCGTTCTTTGAATTTGGCTAAAAAGGCAGATGATAGACCAACTAAACATAGTGTATTTATTCCTTATGTATCTGCTTATGGCAATACAAGAAAGATTGCAGAGAAAATTGCTGAAGGAATAAAATTGGCCGGGGATATTGATGTGGAAGTAATGGATGTGGAAATGGCAGATTTAGGAGAAGTGGCAGAAAAAATAGAGAAGAGTACAGGTATAATCATTGGTTCTACTACTATAAATCAAAACATACTTCTCCCAATATATTCATTATTTGCTGTAATCAATCCCATAACTAATAGAGGAAAACTTTCAGGGGCTTTTGGTTCCTATGGTTGGAGTGGAGAAGGAGTAAAGATAATACAAGACAATTTGAAAAATCTTAAATTGAAATTGTATGATGAAGAAGGATTAAAGGTAAATTTTGTACCTTATGATAAAGCTTTTGAAAGAGCCATAG
>JAKPAR010000237.1 GCA_029779375.1 Bacillota bacterium
GGAACTGTAAACATTGTTTCTACAATGAATATACCCAAAAAAACTGTAGAAGAAAAGATAAAAGAAAGTTTCTTTTTTAAGGAATGGTGGTTAATTTTATTGATTTTATTTATATTTTGGAGAATACTTTCTACAGCTAAAAAAGCCAAGAGAAGAAAAAGAAGAAAAAATGCATACATAAAAGTAAATGACCCTATAAAATAGGGTCATTTACTTTTATATAACTGCTATAGCTTCAATTTCAACATTGCCGTTCTTAGGCAATTTAGCTACTTCTACACAAGATCTAGCTGGCTTGTGATCTTTAAAATATTCTCCATATACTTCATTTATTTCTCCAAATTTGTTCATATCACTTATGAATATAGTTACTTTCACTACATCTTCAAGAGTAGCACCAGCTTCATTGAGTATTGCTTTAACATTTTCCAAACTCTGTCTAGTCTCTTTTTTTATGTCATTGGTTATAAGTTCCCCTGTTTCAGGAACTATTGGCAATTGACCAGATGTGAAAATCATATTTCCTGCTTTCATCCCTTGTGAATAAGGTCCTATAGCTGCTGGAGCCTTATCAGTGCTTACAACTACTTTGTCCATAATAATAGCCTCCTTTATATGTAAAAATCTTCTCATTTCTTATGAAATGAGAAGGCTTATATCAACTTCCTCACTATCTGACCACAATCTCTCTAGATTGTAAAAACTTCTATCCTCTTTATGAAAAACATGAACTATAATATCACCATAGTCTAAAAGTATCCATCTTGCAGAACTGTATCCTTCTTTTTGTACCAAATCAAATCCTACTTTAGACATTTTTTCATCTATTTCATCTGCAATAGCTGTCACTTGACTAGTAGAATTTCCACTAGCTATAACAAAATAATCTCCTATAGTACTAATTTTTTGTATATTTAATACCTTTATATCAAATGCCTTTTTGTCATCACAAGCTTTTACAATAGTAGAAAGTCTTTCATCAATTTCAGTCACAACAAAACCTCCTATTTAATTGTTTATTTTTTGGCTGTCATCTATACTCTCTATAGATTTATTTTCTACAGCCTTGTGTTCTATAAACATATTTTTTACCAATTCCCGAGATTCATCTATATGTGGTATATAATATGCTATCCCATTTATGGTTTTTGGCTCTCCTGGCAATGTTGCCATCTGAATATTTTCTGTATCTATATCTTTTGCTTTCATAGCAAATTTCATTATTACATCTAATGGTATATTTGTATCTACATATTTGTAATAATTGTTTATTATTTGAGGAATTTTAACTATATTTCTAGGCTTTAAAGTTTGTTTTATAGTTGCTTTGACAAATTGTTGCTGTGCTCTTATTCTTCCTAAATCCGCATCTTTATATCCCTTTCCTTTATAGCCTTTTCTATATCTCAAAAACTGTAGTGATTTATCTCCATTTAATACTTGTCTGCCTTCTTTTAAATGTATTCTAAGAGGTGGATCTGCTACTAAATCTTCATAGTCCATATCCATAGGCACATCTACTTCTACTCCACCTATTAAATCTATATATTTTTCAACAAATTTGTAATCTACTCTTACATAATAATCCAAATCTATTCCTAATAAATCCTTGACTGCTTTTATAGACAAATCAGGACCTCCATAAGCATGAGCATGATTTATTCTTTCTTCATTTTCCCTACCTCTTATATAGACTTTGGTATCTCTAGGTATAGACAATACAGATACACCACCAGTGGATTTGTCCATTTTACAGAGCATCATAGTATCTGATCTTCGTTTATTATCTTTTAAAATATCCTTTGTATCTATTCCAAGTAAAAGAAATGTAAGCTCATCATCGTCATCAGTAATTGTGTTTTCAAAAAAATTGTCATTTCCCCCAGTTATTTCATTTTTAGCATTTGCAAAATAATAAACTACTCCCCCGTAAACTATAGCAAAAATTAAAAAAGATATAAAAAACGTCTTGAAAAATTTCTTTT
>JAKPAR010000241.1 GCA_029779375.1 Bacillota bacterium
GATGGTCTTGAACAAAAATTAATTGTCACTTATTCTATCAAATACAGGAATTATCAACGTCAGATTCGAAATAATCAGATTGAGCAGGCTCAAAAAACAATTGATACTAATCCTACGAAATTGAAAAAGAACAACCAAAATGATTACAAAAGATTTATTCAAAAGACACACTGTACTTCTGATGGTGAAATTGCTGAAAAAAATATTTAACATTGATACAGAGCTTATTAAAAAAGAAGAAGCCTTTGAAGGCTTTTATGCTGTATGTATCAATCTTGAAGATGATGCTTCTGAAATCATAAAAGTTAACAAAAGACGATGGGAAATAGAAGAGTGTTTTAGAATTATGAAAAGTGAATTTAAAGCAAGACCTATGTATTTAAGTCGAGAGATAGAATAGAATCACATTTTATGACTTGTTTTATTTCACTGATTATATATAGAATCTTAGAGAAAAAACTTGGAGAAAAATATACATGTCATGAAATTCTTACAAAGCTTAGGGAAATGGATTTCTATCAAGTTAAAGAAGAAGGTTATATTCCAACTTATACTCGTAATGATTTAACAGATGATTTACATGAAGCATTTGGTTTCCGAACTAATTATCAAATAGTTTCTACACAACAGATGAAAAAAATTTTAAAAGCAACAAAAAAATAAAGAAATTACTCAATTATATATATAATAAAAAGCTTGGAATTCACTATTTACAAGGGTTACCAAGCTTTTTGCTTCTTTCAACTGTCAAAGATGAAATTTAATTATACCAATTCTATTTTACCTGTCAACACTATTCTTCCTCTAAAATATCTATAGGATTTACACATGTGAAAATCAAAATAGTACCTTCTTCTAATATTTCAAAATTAAACTCCCTTGTTTCTTCCAAAATTTCAGCAATATTATCTTCTCCCACAAATAAAAAACTTATTCTATCCTCAAATTCTTCAATTTTTATATGTATTTTATCTTTGCAAAATTCTTCTCTTTCCATATAATAATCAAATACTTTTCCCAACAAATTCACTATATCATCCTCATTATCTACCATTCTCAAAGTGCAATCTATATATTTTTTTATATCTAATTCTACAATGCAATCAATATCGCTAAACTCCCTAACCATCTTATCTAAAAGTATACTTACTTTCAATAAAGATATGCTATAGGCCTTACTCATATTTTTATTTAATTCCATGATTCCCTTTATATATTCATTTGCCTCATTTATTTTCCCAAGCTGTATATATCCATAAAGAATTTGAAAATAATTCATAAAATCATGACGTTGAGCCCTAAAATTGTCACTCATATATTTGACATATTTTGTCTGTCTCATTTTCCTTCCTCCCCTACTTTTATTCAAACAAACAAAAAAGCTTACCTTGCGGTAAGCCACTTTATATCTATGCTAGTTCTTCAACTGGATAAATACTAACTTGTTTCTTATCTTTACCTTTTCTTTCAAATTTAACTACACCATCTACTTTTGCATATAGTGTATCGTCGCTACCTCTACCTACGTTTGTACCTGGATGAATTTTAGTTCCTCTTTGACGAACTATAATGTTTCCAGCTAAAACATATTGGCCATCTCCTCTTTTAACACCTAATCTCTTTGCTTGACTATCACGGCCATTTCTTGAACTACCTACTCCTTTTTTGTGAGCAAATAATTGTAAATTCAATTTTATCATTTCATTACACCTCCCCATATTTGAGAGTAATATATTGAGGATAGCTATCAATCAAAGCTTTTATTCCAACTTCCATAGTTTTCAATACTATATTAGCAGAATATAATTTTTCACTTTGAAGAGTTTTCGGAATAGCTACACTCATCTTTCCCTTTTCATCATCTATAAAATAGTCTATATCTTCTTCGTCAATTTTACAAACTTCATTTAAAGCAATTAAAGTAGTTTGTGTAAGCATAGATACAGCTGCACAAACTATATCACTTCCACTAGTTGAATAACCAGCATGACCTTCTACAACATACTTGAAAATATTTTCATTTAAATCTCTGTAAATCTTTACATTGATCATTTCAATTATCCTAAAATATTTTCAATTTTAACTTTTGTATATGGTTGACGATGGCCTTGTCTCTTTCTATAATCTTTCTTTGACTTGTACTTAAATACTACAACTTTTCTTGCTTTGCCTTGTTCTAAAACTGTTGCTTCTACTTTTGCTCCTTCAACATAAGGCTTGCCAACTTCAGCATTATCTTCTTTTGAAATGAAAAGTACTTTATCAAAATTAATCTTTTCCCCTTCATTTACATTTAACTTCTCAACAAATATAGTATCTCCTTCTTGTACCCTATACTGTTTTCCGCCTGTTTCAATTACAGCATACATTTCTATTGCACCTCCCCTATCCAGTCTCGCCAATGTCAGGTGACTATGCTTCAAAACCCACATTGAGCGGCTACTTACAAAGTAGTATTCTATCAAAAAATTTCATTTTTGTCAACATCCATAATCAAGTATTTTCCCTCTTCCTTGACAATGGGTACAAGTTTGTATAAAATCCCAAGATAATCTATTTCTAACTTTTTTTCTAGTCATCTCCACAAGCCCTAATTTAGTTATACCCACAATAGTAGCTTTAGTTCTATCCTTAAGCAACTCTTCTTCTAATTTCTTTAGAACTATTTTTGCATTAACTTCTTCTTGCATATCTATAAAATCAATTATAATTATACCGCCTATATCTCTAAGCCTCAATTGTCTAGCTATTTCTTCTGCTGCTTCTAAATTAGTTTTAACCACAGTTTTTTCTAAACTTAAATTACCTATATAATGACCCGTATTTACATCAATAGCCGTCAAAGCTTCTGCTTCATCTATAACTATATATCCTCCACTTTTCAATGTAACTTCTCTTTTAAAAGCATTTTTTAACTCTTTCTCAATATTAAAGGATTTAAAAATATCTTCTCCAGATCTCAATTCTATATTGTCTTCCAATTCAGGAGATATATGTTTAAGAGAAGATACGATACTATCATATTTTTCTTTATCATTTATAATCAATCTATCAGAAGAATTTATAAATACATCTCTAACAATTCTGTGCACCATGTCCATTTCTCTATAAATAAGCTTTGGACAAGGTGAAAAATTTTTTTCTCTTTCTATTTTTTTGAACAATTCTATTGAAATATTCATATCCTCTTCTATTTGCTCTTTTTCAACATCTCTAGATATAGTTCTCAAAATAATTCCCATATTATCTCTTTGAATTTCTCTTCCTATATTCAAAAGTCTTTCTACATCATTCATATCTTTTATTTTTCTAGAAACTTTTATCTTATTTGAATAAGGAGTAAGAACTGTATACCTACCTGGTATAGTAATATGTGTCGTAACTTTAGGGCCCTTTGTACCAATAGATTCCTTGATTACTTGTACTATTATCTCTTCTCCACTCTTTACAACATCATTAATAGACACATCTCTTTGATTTCTCATATCTTTAGGAAGTGCATCTTTTAAATACAAATAAGCATTTTTTTCAAGTCCTATGTCTACAAAAGCAGCTTCCATTCCTGGCAATACATTTACTACTCTTCCTCTATAAATATTTCCCAAAGTCTTTTCTTCACTTTTTTCTATATAGTATTCAACCAATTTATCATCTTGTTTTATAGCTATGCGATTTACATTTTCCTTTACATCTACAAGTATTAGGCTCATATTATCTCTCCTAAACTATAATGGACTTTCTATCTTGTTGTCTCTTTCACTATATAGCTCAATCCTATGAATTTTGACAGTATCATATACTATTTTTATATCTGTATAATTTTCTAAAGCTTTTAAAAAATCTATAGGTTTTAAATTCCCACTATCTCCTGTTTTCAATAAAATTTCTATCTCAACTTTGTCATCTTCTAAATTTTTGAAATTTAAATTTCCTATCTGTTCTCTGATATTCTCCTCTTTTTCATATATTCTACCTTTTTTTCGTTTCTCTTTTTTCACGATTATTTCATCTAAAGACAAAAATTTCTCTATTTCACTTTGTACTTCTTCGAAATTGAGCGTATTTTCCAACTTGAAAGATATATTGTAAAATCCCCAAGAAATAATCGAGGAAATAGATGAACTTCCATCTACATAGTTTCCCTTTACAATCCTCATATTATCTGGCAATGCCCTATTCATCCTATCCATAAATTTTTCTACTGGCATTTTTTCTTCTAATTCTATATCCATATATTCTCCTTCACTTGATATGCCCAAAGAAAGAGCTGAGCCTATAGAAAATTTAGGATGTGGGTTAAATCCTTCTGAATACCTTATAGGAATATCAGCTATTCTAAATGCCCTTTGAAAAAGTCTCATCGTATCTAAGTGGGAAATATATTTTAAATAATTTTCTTTTGTAAATTTAACTCTTAAAATCAATTGCATACACCACCTGTAAAACTTTTATTTATACCACATCCTGTACAACCAAGTCTACAATCTCTTGTCAATTCCCCATTTAGTGCTTTTTTATATTCATTTAATAAATAATCTTTTGATACTCCTGGATCAATGAAATCCCATGGAAATACTTCATCAAAACTTCTCTCCCTTATGGCATAAAAATCTGGATCGATACCAGTTTCTTTAAAAGCTTCCATCCATTTTTCAAAATCAAACAATTCTGACCAGCCATCAAATTTACAGCCCTTTTCCCAAGCACTAACTAGTACCTTTGAAAGTCTTCTATCTCCCCTTGCTAGCACTGCTTCTAAAAAGCTCAAATCAGGATCATGATAATTATACACAACTTTTTTGTCCCTAATAGAATCTTTTAATATATTTATTTTCCTATTGAATTCATCTATAGTATTCTGTCCAACCCACTGAAAGGGCGTAAAAGGCTTTGGAACAAAGCAAGATGTACTGACAGTCACACTAAAATTTCCTCTTCTCTTATCCTTTGGTATGCTAAAAAATATATCCTTTACTTTATATCCCAATTCCTTTATTCCAAGAATATCCTCATCAGTCTCTGTGGGTAATCCAATCATAAAATATAATTTTACCCTTGACCAGCCCTCATTAAAAGCGTAAGTAACAGTCCTTTCCAAATCTTCTTCTGTAACTCCCTTGTTGATAACATCTCTAAGTCTTTGACTGCCTGCTTCTGGTGCAAAAGTAAGCCCTGTTTTCCTCACCTTTTCTATTTCTTGAATAACTTCTTGTGTAAAACTATCTAATCTCAAAGATGGAAGAGATATACCTATCTTTTTGTCATTGTATTTACTCATGAGTTGTCTAATAAGAATTTCTAATTCAGAATAATCACAGGAACTCAATGAAATAAGAGATATTTCTTCATATCCTGTAGATTCTACCAATTTTTGTGAATGTTCTATCAATGTATCTATATTTCTCTCCCTTACAGGTCTATAAATCATACCAGCCTGACAAAACCTACATCCTCTAGTACAACCTCTAAATATTTCTAAAGCTATTCTACTGT
>JAKPAR010000243.1 GCA_029779375.1 Bacillota bacterium
ATCTTCCTGATGTACCTTCTGCTGGTGTAGCTATAAGAGAAAAATTCATATGATACTTCTTGCTAGCCTCATCCATTCTTTCTCTCATATGCCCTATTATTTCAAGGCCTAATTTTTGAGATTCTTCCGATTCTCCATGATGCTTTCCTGTAAGGGCCTTTAAACATTCAGCAAGTCCAATAAATCCAGTTGTAAGAGTACCATGTTTTAGCACTTCCCTCACTTCATCTTCCCTATCTAATTTATCCGAATCAATCCATACGCCTTGGCCCATGAGGAATGGATAGTTTTTCACTTTTTTCCTTGCCTGTATTTCAAACCTTTCCAATAATTGACTTATGACAATATCTATAGTCTTGTCTAGTTCTTCATAGAATACTTTTATATCTCCACCACTTTTCAATCCAAGTCGTGGAAGATTTATAGTAGTAAAACTTAAATTTCCCCTTCCATAAATAATCTCCCTTGAAGGATCATATACATTAGCTGCTACTCTAGTCCTACATCCCATATAAGCTATTTCTGTTTCAGGATGGCCTGGTTTATAGTACTGTAAATTATATGGGGCATCTATGAAAGAAAAATTAGGAAATAGTCTTTTTGCACTAACTCTACAAGCAAGTTTAAATAAATCATAATTTGGATCTCCTGTATTGTAGTTTACTCCCTCTTTCACTTTAAATATTTGTATAGGAAATATAGGCGTTTCTCCATTTCCAAGACCTGCCTCCGTAGCTAATAGAAGATTTCTCATAGCCATTCTTCCCTCACTAGATGTATCTGTTCCATAGTTTATAGAACTAAAAGGAATTTGAGCTCCAGCTCTACTGTGCATAGTATTTAAATTGTGTATAAGAGCTTCCATAGCCTGATAAGTCTTTCTATCAGTTTCAAGATATGCGTTCTTCACTGTAAATTTTTGCACTTTAGATACCATTTCTCTGTCCTTCAAAAGTTCATACAAATAATCTCCTTCAATTTCTAAATATTCGTCATTGTCATCTAGTGTAGGAACCAATCCATGATTTTTTTCTATATTTTCAAAAATTTCCATTACCCTATCTTTAATAGTTTCATCTGATGACATAAACTCTATAGCTTTCAACAAATCTTGTCTATAAGTTTTAATATATGTCTTTCTAACTCCAGGAGCCATTCCATAATCGAAATTTGGAATACTTTGACCACCGTGTTGATCGTTTTGATTTGACTGTATAGCTATACAAGCCAGTGCAGAGTAGCTTTGTATATCTTTAGGTTCTCTCAAATATCCATGACCTGTGCTAAATCCACCTTTAAATAAATTAACTATATCTATTTGACAGCAAGTCGTGGTTAATGTAAGAAAATCCAAATCGTGAATATGTATATCTCCATCCTTGTGAGCTTTTGAATGTTCTGGATTTAATATAAACAAATCATAAAATTGCTTTGCTCCTTCAGAACCATATTTGAGCATAGTTCCCATAGCAGTATCCCCATCTATATTGGCATTTTCTCTTTTCAAATCATTGTCTTTTGCATCTTTAAAAGTTAAATCTCCATAAACTTTCATAAGTCTAGTATTCATTTCTCTAGCCCTTGTTCTTTCAGCTCTGTATAAAATATATTCTTTAGCAGTCCTTGCATGACCTGATTCTATAAGTACCTTTTCAACAGCATCTTGAATCTCTTCAACTTCAGGTACTTTCCCACTATAACTTTCTTCAAGATATCTAGTCACTTCTTCTGCCAGATCTAGCGCAGTATTATAATCCTGTCCTCCAGCAGCTTGTGCTGCCTTAAAAATAGCATTCGCTATTTTTTCAATATTAAATGGTACTTCTCTCCCATCCCTTTTTTTAATCTTAGTTATCAATTTCAATTCCCCCTTACATAAATTAAGCCTATCATTTTTTATTTTTTGTGATACAATATATAATTGGACATAAAGGTAATTCGAACAACATATTGTATATCCATAATACCAAAACGCAACATATTGTGTCAATCTTTTCTGAGATTGTTTTAAAATATATTTTTAAAAACTATAAGGAGTGTATAAAATGCTTATACTATTAGATACAGCAAATATTGAGCACATAAAAAAAGGAATAGAATACTACCCAATTGATGGCGTAACTACTAATCCAAGTATTATATCTAAAGAAAATAAAGATTTCTTGCCACTTTTAAAAGAAATACGCGAAATCATAGGAAAAGACAAAGCTCTTCACGTTCAAGCTCTTGGAACCAAGGCAGAAGATATAATAGAAGAAGCACTATACATAAATGACAAAATAGGTGGAAATCTCTATATAAAAATTCCCGTTATAACAGAAGGAATAAAGGCTATGAAAATACTTTCAGATAAAAAAATAAATATTACTGCCACTGCAGTATTCACTCCTCTTCAAGCTCTCATGGCAGATAAATCTGGAGCTTTCTTTGTAGCTCCATATGTAAACAGATTGGACAATATCTCTGGAAATGGAATAAAAGTAGTTTCTGATATATCAGAACTCTTTAAAATACACAATTTAAACACAAAAATACTTGCTGCAAGTTTTAAAAATGTTGAACAAGTTTACAACGCAAGTCTTGCTGGCAGTCATGCCGCCACTGTACCTTTTAATTTAATTGAAGATATGCTTTACCATCCATTGACCAACAAAAGTGTAGATAAATTTATAGATGATTGGGAAAATGTATATGGAAAAAATAAAAGGATAAATCATATTTAAAAATGCCTATGGAAATTTCCATAGGCATTTTCTATGCATCAAGATTTATATGACAGTATCCATTTGGGTTTTTCTTTAAATATTTCTGATGATACTCTTCTGCAATATAAAAACAGCTCAAAGGTTTAACTTCAGTCACAATAGCTTTTTCATATTTTTTCTCTATTTCCTTAAAACTCTTTTCAATTGTATCTAAATCCTCTTCATCTATATAGTATATTCCTGTTCGATATTGATGACCTAAATCTCCTCCTTGCTTATTCAACGAAGTAGGGTCAATTATTCTCCAAAATCTATTCAACAACTCATTTAAAGATATAATATTTTCATCATATTTTATATAGCAAGCTTCTGCGTGACCCGTAAGCCCCGTACAAACCTCCTCATAAGTAGGATTTTCTTTCATGCCATTGGCATATCCAACTTTTGTTTCCACTACTCCATCTATTCTTGACATATACTCTTCAACACCCCAAAAACATCCACCTGCCAAAACTATTTCCTTCATATAAACATCCCCCCATATTTAAAATGCTATGACTATTCCACCGTCATTGGCATAGACAGTACTAAGTCCTGCCATTTCAACCACTATTATATCTTTAAAATGGTATTTTTCTTGAAACTGTTCTTTAAGTTCACTTGCTACTTCTGGTGCATTGCAATGAGCTATTCCAAGAATCTTGTTTTCAAGATTACTTCCTTCTTCTCCTACTACTTCAACAAATCTCCTTAAAACTTTTCTGCTACCTCTTACCTTATCGAATAGTTTAATATCTCCATTTCCATCTGAACCTAAAATAGGCTTTATTGATAGAAAAGAAGCTATATGAGCTGCAATTTTAGTCAATCTTCCACCTTTAATTAAATTGTCTAAATTGTCCAATACAAAAAAAGTTTTCATTTCATCAATATATTTTTCTACTTTACTTACAATATCAATCTTGTCATATTGTTTTTGCATTAATTCAAATATTTTCATACTAACTAATGTTTCTCCTATTGAAGCACT
This sequence comes from Bacillota bacterium, assembly GCA_029779375.1. GTDB lineage: Bacteria > Bacillota > Clostridia > Tissierellales > Sporanaerobacteraceae > Sporanaerobacter. The sequence goes on from JAKPAR010000243.1 coordinate 3,736, forward strand.
TTTAGAATCAAATACATGAATAAACTTATCATTGTCTTCAGACATTATATTTTTAGCAAGAACTGCACTATTATAGGTACCACTCAACTTAGAAGACAATGTCACTACAAAAGTAACATCTGATTTCTCATACTCTTTTAAAAATTCATTAGGAGAAGGACATGAAGTTTTTACTCCTTCTTCACTCTCCTTCATAGCAACTAAAAGCTCATGAATGTCTAAATTTTCATCATCTATGAAACTCCTATTTTCTGTATCTATTTTTAGTGGAACTAAAGCAATATCCATTTTTTGTTTCAACTCATCATTTAAGTCACAACTACTATCCGCAACTATTCTATATTCCATTTTTTCACCTCACTATATTTCTGATAAACTAAATTATATTTATATATAACTTTACTCCACAATCAAGAATTTATGTATATTCATATTATCACCTATTCATTTGAATTACAACAATATATTTAACAAATTTTTTCAATAAAAATAGACAAAAACGCTGATAAAATCAGCATTTTTTATTACATATTCTCAACTACATTTTGTACCCATTTATTAGACAAAACCCTTGGAACTCCAATTATAGCTTTCACTACTTCTTCCATATTTACAAGTACAGACACTAAATAAACTGGAAGTTTAAATACTGTTGCACCTAAAAATGCTAAAGGTACTCCAACAGCCCAAACTGCTCCCATTTCAACCATCATAGAGAATTTTGTATCTCCACCGCCTCTAAAAACTCCTACTATCAAATTTCCATTAAACATTTTTATAGGTAAGAAAATAGCCAATACTATAATCATGCTTTTAGAGGCTTCATACAAATCCTCAGGTAAATTTCTAAATAACATAAGAGCCAAATCCGTTGTAAAAAATAATATAACGCCAAGAAAAGTTCCCAATATAACTGCTATTTTCAAAAATTTATTGGCATAGTCTACTGCTTCTTCTTCGTTTCCTTCACCTATTTTATTTCCAACCATTACAGTACAAGAATTGGCAAGACCTCGAGAAAAAACTAAAAATATATTTTGCACCGTACTTGTAATTTGAACAGCAGCCGTAGCTTCTGTGCCAATCTTTGCATAGGCAATAGAATACATGACATTGCCCAAAGACCAAAATGTTTCATTTAAAATAACTGGATAAGCAGTTTTAAAATACTTCTTGACATAATTCTTATCCCAACTAGATAATTCAGAAAAATTTCCTGCCAAAGGCCCATGACTTGAATACACCGCATACAAAATGAGAACCACTTCAACCATTCTAGCTATAAGGGTTCCATAAGCTGCCCCTTTAACTCCCAACTGTGGAAAACCAAATTTCCCAAAAATGAGTAGATAATTAAAAAGCGTATTAGTCAAAAAAGATATAATGCTTACAACCATAGGCATCTTTGCATCACCTATACTTCTTGAAGCTACACTAAAAGAAAAACTTATGGCAGTTATGATATAACTTAAAGATACTATTTTCAAATAGTCCCTTCCCAAATTAACTACTTCCACTTCTTTAGTAAATATTTTCATGATACTACTAGGTGCAAAAAATGCACTAATTGTAAATACAAGTCCTATAATGCAACTAATCAAAAGAGATAATCCCAATATCTTTCTTATATTTAAAATGTCCTTTTTGCCCCAAAATTGAGCTATAAATATAGCCGAACCAGTAGCCACTCCAAATACTATTACTGAATAAAAGAAAAATACTTGATTTGCAAGTCCTACTGCAGCAAGGCTTTCTTTTCCAAGGCTCGTAATCATGAGGGTATCCACCATATTTACAGATGAGGCAATTAGATTTTGCAATGTAATAGGAAGTGCAATAGCAAACATAGCCTTATAAAAATCTTTGTCCTTAGTTTTTTTGAAACTCATTCATATAACTCCTTCCTTAAAGCAATAATATCATTCATTATTCTATCATAAAAATTTCTCATTGTGTCAATTTTTCAAAAAAAATTTAGAGTCCCGAAATAGGCTCTAAATTTTAATATCTAAAATAATAATTGTGCTAGTATAGGTGCTAAAAGTACAGTGACAAGTCCTGCTACCCCTATGGCTAATGAAGCCATTCCTCCTTCTACTTCCCCAATCTCCATGGCTTTTGCAGTACCCAATGCATGAGCAGATGTTCCCAAACTAATACCAGAAGCCACATCATTTTCTATTTTAAAAAGTTTCGATATATAAGGCCATAAAACATTTCCCACTATACCAGTAACAACTGTTGCAGCAACTGTCAAAGCTGGAATGCCACCTATTTGGCTTGAAACTTCCATTGAAATAGCAGCTGTTACTGATTTAGGCAGCAATGACATTATAATCACTTCATCCAAAGAAAACAATTTGCTTAAAAAACATACACTCAGTATTGCAGTTATACAACCTACTGTTATACCAACAATTATAGGTAGCCCATTTGCTTTCAATTTTTCAATTTGCTTATACAGAGGCACTGCAAGAACTACTGTAGCTGGTCCTAAAAAGAAAGAAATTATACTGCCGCCTTTATTGTATGCTTCATAGTCAATATTAAATACAATCATAAAAACTATTATTAAAACTTCCGCAATAACAATTGGATTTAAAATTGATAACCTTGTCTTTTTATTTATAAAAATCCCAATTTCAAAAGCAAGAATTGATATCAGAATTCCAAAAAGAGGAGTATCTAAAAATTTAATCATTCACATTCCCCTCCCTTAACTTTTTCTTGCTTTTTTTAGCTAAAACTTGTACAGTAAG
>JAKPAR010000263.1 GCA_029779375.1 Bacillota bacterium
ATTGATATACTCATCAATAAGCGAAACTTTAGTTCCTTCTACAAACACTCCCTCTTTTTTCAATATATCCAACAACCACTTACTCTTTGAATGAAAAATAGCATATTGATAATTCATAAGTACTATTTCATAGAGTTTGTTTTTTAGAAATTTTGATTCTACTTTGATAAAATAAGCTTCTACATTCTCAAAATTTAAAAATCTTAAAAGTTGAAGAGTAGCCCTATCTTTTTCATGATAATAATAATTCCCTTGATTTAAATAATAAATATAATATTTTTCAGGCTTGCCTTCCCTCTTCAAGTCCTTGGCAAGCATTGTATAATACTTAGCCAGTACATTATAATACTGATAATTGTACATTCCTTTCTCATAGCTATCAACTTTCGAAAAAGGTTTCACATGCATTTCTTGGACAAAATCAAAATTTCCTTCTAGAAACTCTCTTTTACTTATATCTCCATTCTTGTACTGGATAATAAGAGAATTTCTGTGGTCAAAAAAGGTATCAAATAAACCCCTTCTACTATTATAAGCCAATTTAAAACACCCTATCTAATATCATATTTGCAATTAGTCTCAAATACATTATACCATTAATATAGAATCTAACAAAGCTAAACATTTGAATTTAACTATTTAATAATGCTAAAAGTTCACTTTCACTCAATTCTCTATATTCTCCTTCTGAAAGATTTTCATCAAGAGTCAAATTTCCTATGGAAATCCTCTTTAAATATAGTACTTTCATGTCTAAAGCTTCAAACATTCGCTTTACTTGATGATATTTCCCTTCTTTTATCGTCAAATGTACTTTAGAAACATATCCAGACTCTAATATTTTCAAAACTGAAGGCATAGTTTTATAGCCATCATCGAGTATTATTCCAGATTCAAATATTTTCACATGTCTTTCTTCTACATATCCATCTACTTCTACATAATAAGTTTTATCTACGTGTTTTCTTGGAGATAGAAGTTCATGAGAAAGCTTCCCATCATTTGTCAAAAGTAACAACCCTTCTGTATCTTTGTCAAGACGTCCAACCGGATGGGGATTAAAAACCAAATATTTGTCATCTAACAAATCCAATACTGTTCTATTTATAGGATCATCTGTAGATGAAACTACTCCATCAGGTTTATTCATCATAATATAAATATATTCTCTGTATATCACTTTTTCTCCATCAAAAACAATATCGTCTATTTGAGGATCTACTTTTATAGAACTATCTGATATTCTTTCTCCATTGACTTCTATCCTGCCTTCTCTTGCACAGCTTTTTATTTCTTTCCTGCTACCATATCCCATATTGGAAAGAATTTTATCAACTCGTTCTTTTTTGCCCATCACATTTCCTCTTCCTTTCCTATATTATTATATACTATTTTGTTTAAGAAATTATAGCTATAAATAAAGAATAATTTAAACATAATATGAAAAAATAATTATAGTGTCTAAAAACAAAAGAAAGGAGATATAGTATGAGAGTAGAAAAATCTGATAAACCATTAAATGGCGTAAAATGTGTTGTAAACACTTGTCAATATCATGTTTCAGGAGATTACTGTACTGCTTCCAGTATAGAAATTCAACCTAGAAATGCTACTTCTACAGATGAAACAGATTGTGCCACATTTTCTCCAAATATGAAAGGATAGAAAAAGGCAGGATATCCTGCCTTATTCTTCTGTAACTTCTTCAACTATAGATTTTAAACTTGTTGGAATTTCTTCTACTGTATAATCTAATCCAATATAAAAATCTGTATTAAACTTTTTACTTATGGTTTCTAGAGATTTTACCAAGCTTTCTAAATTTTCAATCTTTATGTCAATCAAATTATATATGCCATCTACATAAATCTTCTCTACATCATAATTCATGCCTATAATCCCACACAAAAAGCCATAGAACGATTCAATATTATTTATATTGAACTCCATGGCATTTATAAGTCTTACAGAATAATCAAGACTAAATATATGGTTGTCATCTACATCAACAAATGCAATGTTACCGTTTCCAGATTTCATCTCAGAATTAGCCATATCTATTAAACGCTTTGTTTTGCCACTACCTTTAGTTCCACATAGTAATTTTATCATTTCTACCACCCTCCAACCTTATATTTTTTTACTTACTTAATTGTATTCTACAAAAAAACCTTTTATCCTTTATCTTTTTCAATATTTTTTAAATTTTTTAAATCTTTTTAAAGCCTTTCCATTTAAATAATTGCATTTTATACCTTGATGTGTATTTCTCTTAACCATTTCACTTACTATCTCATCTCTTATTTTCCACCAGCTTTCATTCCAATTGACAAAAAGAGAATTTTCTTCTGGAGCTCTTCCTATTAGCCTCTGAATAACTATATTTTCATCTAAATACTCTAAAAATGTAATCACTCTTTCTACATATTCATCTTTTGAAATAATTGATATTTCTCCATTCTTGTACATTTCACCAATAGTAGTTCCATCTAGTATATATAGTGCATGGAGTTTTACTTCTTCTACTTGAAGAGCTGAAAGTATTTTTGCATTTTCAACAACATCTATTTCTTCATCCCAAGGTAAATTTAAAATAAGATGAGCACAAGTCCTTATACCATATTTCTTGTTTCTAAGAACTCCGTCTATGAATTCTCCTAAAGTATGACCTCTGTTTATCTTGTACAATGTATGATAATTTACTGTTTGAAGTCCTAGCTCTATTGTTATATCTAAATCATACTTTTCTTTAATGAAAGCTAAATACTCTAAATACTCATCACTAATACAATCAGGACGAGTAGATATAGAAATACCTACTACGTCCTCTAATATTGCCTCTTCTATTGAAACCTTAAATTCTTCTATTGGCATATAAGTATTGGTGAAATTTTGAAAATAGCTAATAAATTTAGTAGCCTTATATTTTTTTTGTATATACTCTTTATTTTGTAGGATTTGTTCTCTTATAGATATAGTATTTAAAAGATTTTCAAAAGAACCTCCTTCTTCTCCACAAAATATACATCCCCCAACACCCACACATCCGTCTCTATTGGGACATGTAATAGGAAGGTTTATAGGAAGTTTATATACCTTTTCCTTAAATCTTTCTTTTAAATATTTTGAATAGACATTATACACTTCTATATCTTCCAAATTCTCACCTCATCTAAATTAAAGGATTATTTATACATACCCTTTATCTGCACATTTTTTTTGCCATTTACATCTAAAATAAATTGAATACTATCATTGTAAAGTGGATTGTAATTAAACATAAAACTGTCATCTTGGGTATTGCTCTCATCTAAAAATATTATGAGACTAAGTTTCTTTTTATTGTAAGGATTTTCAGCTATAAACATTCCTGAAACATTTTCATTTTTTATCTTTATATTATTTATAACTATTTCATCGCTATTTAGATTGATAGGAAGTTTAGACCCTATTTCCTTCATAATGCTACTATTTTTAGGATATCCAAATACAATCAAATTTTTAAGTTTGTCTTTTGCAGTCAATTTATTTTCTTCTACTACTTTTATATTTAGTCCATAAATTTGTTGCAATTCTTCTGACATATTTTCAATGAAATAGTTCACCAATCTAGAATCAATTTCAGATAAATAATTTGGCTTTACAAATATTGTTTCTTCTCCATTTAAACATCTCAAAATCACACTTCCAATAACTAAACCACTTTCTTTTTCTTTATTATTTAAATATTTCTTCTTGTTTTCAATTTCCATAATCCTATATTCTTCTTGTGTAAACTGTATATTTTCAGGAAAATAGTTAGGCTTTGAAACTGCAACTTCCATTGTCTTTCGTATATCTTTTCCTGCTATTTCCTCGATTGTATCCAATAAATCAATTATAGTAGCATTTTTAAACAAAAATTTCTTGTAATATTTTTGAAGTATTTTGGTGAATTTTTGTTCTCCTACCCTTTGTCTCAAATCTTCAAAAAATTGCGGACCTTTTGTATATATAGCATATACATAGCTGTCAAAATCTTTAAAATCATCTACACTTGAGTTAAGTGCTGGAGTTTCACTTTCATATACACTTCCTCTTATTTTCACATTCACACCACGATTGTTGTATTTGCCGTATTCATTTTCAAAATAATATGCTGTAGTAAAAACAGTTAAAGACTCATCTAAAAAAGGTTCTTTGTATTCATTGTTCCCAACTCCTACATACCACCATTGATGTATAACTTCATGAACTACCATTTCTAAAATTGATGGAATATACTCCTCTTCATATCCATCAATAGACTGATAAAATCCCATTTGTACAACTTGAGGGTATTCCATAGCTCCTCCAAGAAGTCCTGTTTCAGCAATTCTAAGTTCATCATAAGGATACTTCCCTATTTTTTGGTTGAGGAATAAAACTGCCTTACCTGCCTCATCTAACAAAATTTGAGCATCCTTTTGTTTTCCATCCCTAGGTAAATAATAATTGTACAATTTTACTCCATCTACTTGTTTTGTTAGTACTTTATATTTAGGGCTCATCATAAATACAAAATCTCTTACATTTTCTGCTTTTATATGAAGGATTTTATTTAATCCTTCTATTTTTTCATCAATTATGCTGCCTGTTGGAGCTACTACCATATCTTTAGGTACAGTCAAATGCACATCATAATTTGCCACATCGCTATAATTAGATTCTCCTACAGGATGATAAGGATTTTCATCCCATT
>JAKPAR010000206.1 GCA_029779375.1 Bacillota bacterium
CTTTTGTACTCGCATCTTCAATGATATCTCTCAATACTGCCATCATAATAAAGAAAGTAGTTAGTCTTTGTTGGCCATCTAGCACTTGATACTCAGGATAAGAGCTTCCTTCTATTTTCTTCAACACTAATGATCCTAAAAAATAATCATTTTCTGGCTTGTTTTCAAAAGCAAAAATCAAATCTTCAACAAGCTCCGATATATTGTCAACTTGCCATACATAGGACCTTTGGTACTCTGGTATTAAAAACCAAAACTCTTCAGAAAAAACCTTTTTAAACTCAACCTTATTTGCCTCTATTTTCCCTCCAGTCAAGCCATGTCTCCCCTTTCATTAAAAAGCAACTTTAATACTTATATTTATAATTATAGCATATTATAAATATGGCTAGCCATGAAAAAACAGCTAGCCATGAAAATAGTCTTCTTTTATTCATCTTTTTCTTTCATTTCTCTCAACACATGTACATTGATCATTGGTACTTTAACCGGTGGATTTATTCCATTATCACCTTAAAACTCCACCCTAATTTTTTAGAAATTTTCCATAATTGTTCCACCGTTGGATTATATTCTCCACTTTCCAACTTAGATACCATGGACTGAGAAATATCAAGTTTCTCTGCTAATTGTTTTTGTGATAAATTGTTATCTATCCTATAATTAATTATTTTTAGAGATATGTCTACTAAAATATCATCCAACTCAAACAATTGTTTTAAATCATCATCAGCCAATTCATTTACTAAATCCCAAGGGCTAGCAAGTAACTCCTTATTTAACATACCAATCTCTCCTCTCATTCTAATATTTTATTTATCCTATCTTTTGCAATCTCTATTGCAGAATTATAACTATATTTACTCTTGCTTTTATTATCCTTTTCTTCAAAAGCATATAATAAAACAACTACTTCTCTACCACAATCATATATGAACATAAATAGTATTCTTATATTCTTTTTACCAATAAGCCTAATGGAATATATATCACCATTTTTAATAAGTCTTTCAAAAAACTTTTGCCTAATACAATTTCTCTTTAAATCTTCCAGCATTATCAATGTTTTTCTAAATTTTCTAGTAAATTCTTCTTTATATCCACTTAGTTCAATTAATTCTTTTAATTCTTCATTTACTTCTGAATAGGCAATTATATAGTCACTATTAAAAAAATTTGGTCCTGTTCTCTTAATATTGGATTTATATAATAGATTATTTTATACCTTTAATTACTCTTATCTCAACATCTTGTTTTTCAACCTTGTTGTCAATTTCATCTACCTTTTTTTCGAGTACTGTTAACTTTTCATAAGTTTGTTTATAGCCATCATACAAAGCCTTATGGTTTACATCCATTTTATCTTCAAGTCTAACTATGGATTGGTTTGTCTTAGCTAAATCATCTTTTGTTGCCATATTTTCTTTCATTTCTTGCATTTCACTATACATCTTTGTCATAAATTCAAATAATTGTTCATTTGTTATATCCTCGGCCATCACTGTCCCCTCCGTATACGAACTATGTTTATTATACCATTAATTTACTCTCCCATTCAATATGAAAAACTATACAAGTTTCCACGAGATGCGCTGGGGACGGTTCTCCGTGCATCACAAATTTATGACAACACAGGAGAACCGTCCCCTTGTGTTCTATATATAATAAAAAATATAGGTATCCCCGTCATCATGAAATAAAGCAAAAAAGAAAACTAACGTTTTTATTTAGGCTGATTTTCATAACTAGTTGCTGAGTGGCAACACTTTTTTTATATCAATTCCCGTATCTACAGTTGGCTTTTTTATGTCTATTTCTTCTTTATCATTTTCTATATCAATGACCTTTAGCCTTGTAAATGGTGAAATTGTCCCTTCTTTAATATTGTATTTTTTTATAATTTCATCATCTATATCATATCTTTCTTTTTCACCTAATTTAAAATTACTCATATATCTCCTCTCCTTTATTTTATTATTTCTACAAACTTATATTCCATAGGTATATCTACCTTCCTATCCCATGCTAAATCATAGATGTGTAATTCCAATCTCTCACTATTTTCATCTATAGTAAAATATAGTTTAAAATTAGAATTAATCATATCTTCCGTCAAAGGTATATGTGCTTGTCCTATTTCTTCATTATCTTCATATATTTTAACCCTAAATACATTTCTATCTTTTACTTCCCTTGTCAATTCAAATTTGGTATAACATTCTTCTGTATTTATATCATTAATCTTCTTCCCTTTTCCCAAAACAACTTCTACAATATCATCCTTATTGTACTCATCCTTCATCTTAACACCATAGTTATGTTCTAAAATATCATTGTACTTATTTACATCTGGGTCATGGCCTCGCAATGCCAAACCTCTGGCGATACACGTCATTGCATCTCCATTTACTTGTATCTTATTGTTTCCAAAAATCTCTCTAAGAAGTTTCTGCACCGCTGGTGTTAAAGAGCTCCCTCCCGAAAGTACTACTATCTCTATATCATTTGGTCCTAAACCAGCTTCAGATAGACAATCATACACAACCTTTCTAATCTCCACAAGATATGAATTTATAGCCAGCTCGTACTCTTCTCTTGTTATTTTCAAATTCATTTCCAGATTACCTTTTTCAAAAGCAATCGTAGTAGATTCATACCTTGATAAATCTTCTTTAGCTTCTCTTATTTGATTCATCAATTCTATTCCTTCTTGCACCGTCAAAATATCATCAACCCTGCTTATACCTAAATTCTTTTTCAAACGCCTAATACCATACTTTTCAATAACTATATTTTCCAATATTGCCCTATCAAAATCATTTCCACCCAAATCCAATTTCCCTATTTTTGAAATTACATCATGAGCCAAAATTTCATTTGAATTTCTAATATTTTTCATATCCATTGCCACTAAATCTAGAGTACCTCCTCCAAAATCAAACACAAGTACTCTCTTGTCATCCTTTAATGACATATTATAATTCAAAATCGCTGCAATAGGTTCAGAAACAAAAATTGTTTTCTTAGTAGCAGATTTATAATCATCATATATTCCAGCTTTCACCATCGACCTTATATAAAGTTCCTTGTCTCTATCCTTAAATCCTATTGGCACCCCTATTGCCACTCCATCAATTACACTTCCATAAGGAATTTGGAACTCAACTCTTTTCATTATTTCCGAAAAAAAATCAGAAAGTATATCTAGTTCCGTTTTATTTCCAAACTCTTTATTTCTTAAAGTATCATTTACAACTTGTCTTTTCAGAGAATCAATAAATCTATCAGGATATAAATATGAATGTTTTAAAGCATCCTGACCTATCCAAAAATTATTTTCATCCTTATAAGTAATAGATGACCTAATAGTATTACTTCTATCAAGATCAAAACATTCAGGACTAAAAATTGACCATGCATTATTATACTTCATATACGCAACTGAAGTATTAGTTGTCCCAAAATCTATACCTATTGTAATATTATCCATGATACATCCTCCTTAATCAATATTTAACAATGTACTAAGTAGAATGTTCTTGCCATTAATCCTAATTCCTAAAGAATCTACTACTCCTCTCTCCATACTTGTTATTTTCATATCCTCATGTATATTACCATCAAACTCCACTGTATTGCCATAATTTTCTATATCCTCTACTGTATTAATACCAACATTTTTTAATTCCCTTCTCAATTTTTTGAGATTCTCTACTAATATATCATTCTCAATATCATTTGATCTATTTATTATTGTTCTTTCCATATTGCTCAATGCTTTACAAATAGTCATTCCAACGCTTGTTAATATCTCATCCTGTTTACGATCTATCTCCTGCTTATTTTGTAAAATAATTCTATTTTGCTTGTTCATTAAAACTAACAAAGTTTCTAAAATACTTATATATATTTCATCATCAATATTTGCATTATCAACAATATCTAAAAACCATTCAATCCTTTGTTTTGATTTCACTAAATAAGTAAAAAATATTTCCATCTTGCCATTACTGGAACCATAACTGCAATTAGTGAAATCCTCTATAATATTATTCCAACAATATTGCCATAATCCATCAGAATCAATAGTATCCATGAACCTTCTGAATAAGTAATCCAATATCCTTTTATCAAGTTCACTATGGAGTAATTCATCCATTAAAAACCTATCTATCAATCCATAAAAATTTAATTGATCTGCCAAATAATTTAATCGCCCAATAGTTTCCTCAGATTCTATTGAAAGTTCTAACAACTCTATACTTATAAATGTATATGACTTAATTTTAATCAATACAGATATACCATGATTACTAATACCGTATTTTTCTAATAAATCATGAGCATCTTTTATATCATCTAGGCAATTTGATTTATTAGTCATTTTTTCTTTAACAATATCTGTGATTTTCCCAATTTCACCAGATTGATACCAGATATTTAATAAATATTCTTTCTTATCTTCATCATCTATAGAATTATATAATATTACTGGATCTAGTCCAATTTTATTGGCAAATCCTATGTTTTGTTCTGTTAATTTTATTTCCTTTTTAATAAACATTTCAAGAACCTTTTCTTTAACCCTTAATATATTTTCTATATCTAAAGAAAGATACTCCCATATACTTACCAACTTTTCAAAATCACTTTCAATTAGCCTTTCAAATATCAGAAGTGAACATTTACTCTTAATTTGTGGTTCCTCTATCTCTTCTAATATTGTTATAATACTTAAGTTATCATTTTTATTGTAAGCTTTTTTAATATTTTTAATATAATATCCTTCTAGTAAATCAGAATCACATACCTTTATAAATGCTTTTATAAGACCTGAGTTTTCATTTTCATATTGTTTAATCTTATTTTTAACATTTCCATCCTTGCATTGATAATCTAATATTATCATCAACTTAATATAATCCTCATAATTTTTCAATTTATTAGCAATCAAGTCCGAAAAATTTTTCATGTTTCCAAAATATAAATCTCTATTATATTCTTGTAGTTTACTCAATATTTGATAATTCACTTTAGGAGATTTCTCCATTAGAGCAAAAGTCATTACTCTGGGTTTTAACTTTGCTTTTGGTTCTACATAATTAGAAGTTTCCTCTAACTCAGATATCCATCGGAATTCCTTAGTATTTTTTATATTTTTACTAATATAGTTTGAAAATTTTGGTTCATTAACCAAGCTCAATCCTTCTTCATAAATGAAATTTACTATATTGTAAAATCCTTTATTTGTCTTTAATTTCCCCAATATTTCAAGTAAATCATATCTAATTTTTCTATTGTCCTTTTCCCTTTTGTCCCTAATATATAGACTTATATCATTGTCTATTTTGTCAGAGTATTTCTCTACAAACCCTTCCTTGCCTATAAGATAATTTAGAATCATAATTGAAAGCTTTTGTTTTTTAATATCCTTTTGTAGTAAATTCATAGATAAAAAAATTAACCATTCATAAGAATACGAATTCAAATCCTTATTTTCCACTTCACTGATAAAATCCTTATCCTGGGTAGAATTAGTAATATCGATGGCCCATTTTAAAAGTAGTAAATCATCTTTATTTACATCAAAATTATAAGAATCAAATACATCTAAACTTTTTTGCAATGTAAAGAACATACTAAAATCCATAGACTTTATTCTATTGTTAATTTCATTGATTAAGCTTTCCACTTCATCATAATCCTTCATATTTCCTCCAACAAAATTAAGACATTTTTCTACAAATTCCACATATTCCAATCCCCACTATAGCTCCAACACTATCTATAACCACATCTTTCACCTGTGCTCCTCTCCCTGGGACAAACAGTTGATGAAATTCATCACTTATGGCATAGAGAACACAAACTACCAAAGCTATGGCTATCCTCTTTTTGCCTTTAACTCCTAAAGCTTTAAGCACATTCATCATCAGTATCCCCAATATCATATAGGAAAGGAAATGAGCTGTTTTTCTCAAATAATGATTAAATATATCTATGTTTATATTCTTTTCAGGTGAAACTTTCTCTATTGCTTTCACAATTCTTTCAGCTATACCCTTGCTAAGTCCATTGGATTTATACACTGGCTGAGCTGACAATATGAAAATAATGACTAGCCATAGTACAACAGCTAGCCATGATATCAGTCTTCTTTTATTCATTTTCTACACTTCTCCTAAATTTCTTTTTCACTGCATCTATCATACTATCCACTTCCTCTATCCCCATAAAATAGATTAGAACAAAATATACAGCTGCTCCTATAATGATTGCTGCTATCAATGATAAATTGGCACCAATATGTTTAAGTAAAACATCATAGGACAATTTAGCTATAACTCCCATAACTAATGATGCACATAAGATTTTTATAGATGAAACAACTATATTCTTCATCCCAAATGAGCCTATTTTCTTTCTAAAACTAATGAACAACAATATTGTACAAAATATAGCTGATATACTCGTTGCTAATGCAAGTCCACCTATACCTATGTATTTTGAAAGTATAAGATTTAAAACAATATTCATAGTCATAGCTATCGCAGCATTGATCATTGGAGTCTTGGTATCTTGCAATGAATAAAAAGCTCTTGAAATTATATCTCTCAATCCAAATCCTAACATACCAATAGAATAATAAAATAACCCAGTAGAAGTCATGGATATAGCTTGAGGATCAAAAGCTCCTCTACCAAACAATAGTTTAACCACTGGTTCCGCAAAAAGCATAGCACCTATTGTAGCTGGTATGACTAGTAAACTTATAGAATTTATAGCTTCTGATACTGATTTTTTCATTCCATCTATATTATCTTCAGCTGCCATTTTGGATATCATAGGATACATAACCGTTGCTGCTGGAGCAACAAACAATCCTTGTACAAAACCATTCAACCTATTTGCATAATTTAAAGCAGATATTCCACCTACTGCAATACTTGAAGCCAATGTTCTATCAACTAGAGTATTTATTTGGTTTACTGATACTCCTATGATGACTGGCAATGCTATATATGCCATA
>JAKPAR010000265.1 GCA_029779375.1 Bacillota bacterium
TCATATACATCTTCTATACGGACATCTGTATATAGACCTTTTGGGAAATCAAACATAAGCATGCCTCCTTTTATATTGATAATATCATCAAATAGCATCAAATAGCATTATATCATATTGGGAGATATTAGTTTTAAATTATTATGTTATAATAAAATAAATCATGAATATAGGAAAATACTAAAGGGAGGGAGAATATGAAACTTATTTCTTGGAATGTAAATGGAATTAGAGCTTGTATGAAAAAAGGATTTTTAGATTACTTTAAGGAAGTAGATGCAGATATTTTTTGTATTCAAGAGACGAAATTGCAAGAGGGTCAGATAGAACTAGATTTAGAAGGATACTATGACTATTGGAACTATGCCGAGAAGAAAGGCTATTCAGGTACAGCTGTATTTACGAAGAAGAAGCCTTTATCTGTCAAATATGGAGTAGGTATTGAAGAACATGACAAAGAAGGAAGAGTTATAACATTGGAATACAAAGATTTTTATTTAGTCAATGTATATACACCAAATAGTCAAAGAGAACTGGCAAGACTTGAATATAGAATGGATTGGGAAGATATGTTTAGAAATTATTTATTAGAGTTAGATTCTAAAAAGCCTGTCATTATATGTGGGGATTTGAATGTAGCCCACAAGGAAATAGACTTAAAAAATCCAAGTACAAATAGGAAAAATGCAGGTTTTACTGATGAAGAAAGAGGGAAAATGACAGAACTTTTAAATTCTGGTTTTATAGATACATTTAGATATTTCTATCCTGACAAGGAAGAGGCTTATACTTGGTGGTCATATATCACAAAAGCCAGAGAAAGAAATGCTGGTTGGAGAATTGATTATTTTCTCGTGTCTAAAGAGCTTGAAGATAGGCTTATAGCTGCAGAGATTCATTCAGATGTCATGGGCAGTGACCATTGTCCTGTAGTTCTTGAGATAAAATTAAAATAATTTTTAAGCATATTGTAATTGATTTTTAGAAAAAACATGATATATAATATAATATATAAAACATTATAGATAAAAATTTAAAAAAAGGAGCTAATAGTAATGAACATTGTTTACAAAGGCAAGACAAAAGATGTATATTCTTTAGAAGACGGAAATTATTTACTTAAGTTTAAAGATGATGTGACAGGTGAAAATGGGGTATTTGATCCAGGAGCAAATACAGTGGGACTTACTATGGAAGGAGCAGGTAGAGCTGGACTTAGGCTTACAAAATATTTTTTTGAATTGTTAAATGAAAAAGGAATACCTACTCACTATATAGATGCAAATATTGAAGAAGCAACTATGACAGTAAAGCCAGCTAAAGTATTTGGGAATGGAATTGAAGTAATATGCCGTTATAGAGCAGTGGGAAGTTTTTTACGTAGATATGGTATGTATGCAAAGGAAGGTCAGCCTTTGGATGCTTTTGTTGAAGTGACTCTTAAAGATGATCTTCGTCAAGATCCTCCTATTACTGAAGATGCACTTGATATGTTGGGAATATTATCCAAAGATGAATACAAAGTGTTAAAGAATTTAACACAAAAAATAGGGAATATTGTAAAAGAAGAATTAGCTAAAAAAGGTATTGAATTGTATGATATAAAATTTGAATTTGGTAGAATAGGCGAAACCAATGAAATTGCTCTGATAGATGAGATATCAGGCGGGAATATGAGAGCATATAAAGATGGTCAGTATATAGAACCATTGGAATTAGAAAAACTTATGTTGGAAGATTAAATTTTTATATGCTATAATTTTACTCATTGCATAAAAAGTTATATATTTATATAATAATGAGTAGTATTATAAATATAATTCATGAGGGGTTATGTGCTGTGGGTAAAATTGATACAGATAAAATTTATGAAGTGTTAAAAAGAAGGATAATTGAATTGGATTATGAACCAGGTGAGGTACTAAATGAGGTTGATGTGGCTAATGAATTCGATATAAGTAGAACTCCTATAAGGAAAATATTCCAACAGTTGAGCAATGACAAATTGCTCAATATAATTCCAAGGTTTGGAGCCCAAGTCACGCCTATTGATTTTAAGTACATGAAATCAGTTTTTGAAGTAACTAGAATATTGGACCCTTATGCAGCAAGATTAGCTACGGAAAGGATTTCAGATGGAAATATTCGTGAGTTAGAAACTATACTTCATCGTCTTGAATCTTATGATATAGTTGAAGATTATCAAGAGGCAATAAATGATGATGAAAGATTTCACAACATCATATTTTTAAGTAGTGAAAATCCTTGCTTAGGTGATGTTCTCAGTAGTCTCCATATACACACTGAAAGATTATGGCACTATTCTGAACAATATATAGATTCTATGGCGATATTTACCGATACATTGGGAAAAGTCCTAGAAGCTATAAAAGAAAAAGATATGGATATGGCAGAAAAATATGCAAGAGAACATATTGATGCTTTTGTAGAAAAAATAAAACAAGAAATGCTTTAAAAATTTTTTGGGAAAAGTCCTAGAATTATTTAAAAAAATAGTTCTAGGACTTTTTTTGCGAAAATTTCCATGAAAGAATGTAGAAATTTTAACAAAATTCTTAAAAGGACTTGAAGGATTTCTAAAAAATATATATAATATACTTATCAAATATTTATAGTATACAAGTAGAATACAAATTGTTTTATTTTATTTTGAAAGGAGGCGAAGAAAAGCGAAATTTCTAATAGTTACAAACAATCCACGTGTAAAAGATAAGTATGAAAATGTACATTTTGTAGAAGGCTCATTTTTAGATGTACTGATAAGTGTTAGAGATTTGGTCCATAAAGATTTTGTGTTGGTGAGTCATCCACTTGGGGCAAGTATTAGAATGCTTTTTTCTCCTTATCGTTCTATAATAGTTGGAGAAAAAGTAGAAGAAATCGATGTTTTTAGTGTAGAGATTATTGAAAATAGTATTATCAGTTATAAAAAACATATGGAAGTGAGAAATGCAGACTGGGACAACAAGGAAGACTACCAATTAATTGACAATGAACTTTTAGAATCAACACTAAAAAGTTTAAATAGCAATTCTTGTGAAAGTTGTATTTAAAAAATTCGGAGGTGATTTGCTTGAAATTAGAACTTAGAAGAATTCACATAAAAGATATACAGTTTGGGGACAAACTTGCTGTAGAAAATGGGGTTCTAACTGTAAACAAAGAGGATTTAATTGAAAAGCTTAAGGAAGATGAAAGAATTAAGGATATAAAAGTTGATATTGCAAGACCAGGAGAAAAGGTAAGAATTATTCCAGTAAAAGACGTGATAGAACCTAGAGTAAAAATTGAAGGGGCAGGAAACGGTTTCCCTGGAGCATCAACTAAAATAGCTCAACTTGGAGATGGAAAAGTTAATGTACTATATGGTGCTGCTGTTGTAACAGTTGGAGATATTGTAGGTTTCCAAGAAGGTGTTGTGGATATGTGGGGAGAAGGAGCAAAATGGACACCTTTTTCCAAAACTTATAATCTAGTTGTAGATATAACTCCTGTTGAAGGATTGGATCCACATACTCATGAGGCTACTGTAAGACTTGCTGGTCTTAAAGCAGCAGAATTTATTGGCGAAGCAGGAAGAAAAGTTGAACCAGATGAAGTTCTAACTTATGAGATGGAAAGCAATGCTTTAGAAACTAAAAAATATCCAGATTTGCCAAAGGTATTATATGTAGAAATGCTTATTTCACAAGGATTGCTTCATGATGGTTATATATATGGTGTAAATAGCCAACTTATATTGCCAACCCTTATTCATCCAAATGAAGAACTTGATGGTGCTGTAATCAGTGGGAACTGTGTAGCGGCTTGTGACAAGATTACAACTTATCAACATCAAAACAATTCAGTAATATTGGATTTATATGCACAACATGGGAAAACAATAAACTTCTTAGGAGTAATATTGACTCCAGAGCTTACTACTTTGGAAGGTAAGTTCAGAACTTGTGATTATACCGCAAAATTGTGTAAGACTCTTGGAGCAGATGGTGTTATCGTATCAGAAGAAGGTTATGGAAATCCAGACTCAGACTTAGTTATGATTTGCAAGAGATTAGAAAATGCAGGAATAAAAACTGCTTTAATCACTGATGAATGTTCAGGAAGAGATGGAATGAGTCAACCTTTAACTGATACAGCAAGCGAAGCAGTAGCTGTTGTATCTACTGGAAATGTAAGCCATGTTGTTACATTGCCACCTGCTGATAAAGTAATAGGAAATGCTGAAAGCATAGCTACTCTAGCAGGAGGATGGGATGGAGCTCTATTGGAAGATGGAACACTGATGTGTGAATTAAATGCTGTAATAGGAGCTACTTCAGAAATAGGATATCATAATTGTACAGTTAAATTGTACTAATCATATGGAAGGGAGGATGTAGAATATGGCAGAGAAATACAAAGTACTATACTATGTAAATCAGTTTTTTGGTCAAATAGGCGGAGAGGATAAGGCAGGAATAGAGCCTATGTATAAAGAAGAAACCGTAGGACCAGCATTAGGATTTAATGGACTTATAAGTGAAGAGGGAGAAGTAATAGGTACTATTATTTGTGGAGACAACTATTTCAATGAAAACAAAGAAGAAGCTATGAAATTTATTCTTGACATAGTTAAAAAGACTAATCCAGATATAGTAGTTACAGGTCCTGCTTTCAATGCAGGGAGATATGGAATGGCTTGTGGAGAAATTGCAAAAGCCATTGTAGAACAATTAAATATTCCTGCAGTGACTGGAATGTATGTCGAAAACCCAGGGGTAGATGTTTGCAAGGGACAAGTAATAATTGCTAGTACATCTGATTCAGCAGCAGGAATGAGAAAAGCATTACCAGTTATGGCAAATATAGTGAAGAAGATAGTTAAAGGGGAAGAACTAGGACTTCCAGAAGAAGAAGGTTATATACCACAAGGAAAGAGACTTACTGTTTTTTCAGATAAGAGAGGATCACAAAGGGCTGTAGAAATGCTTTTAGCTCGTTTGAATGATGAACCTTTTGAAACTGAACTTCCAATGCCTGTATTTGACAAAGTAAATCCTGCTGAAGCTATAAAGGATTTAAGCAAAGCAACTATAGCATTAGTTACTAGTGGAGGTATTGTACCAAAAGGAAATCCTGATAGAATTCAATCTGCCAGTGCTCAAAAATGGGGCAAATATGATGTAAGTGAGAAAGATGCTCTTGGAGCAGATTATTGTACTATTCATGGTGGTTATGACCCAGTATATGCAAATGAATTACCTGACAGGGTTGCACCATTAGATATGCTAAAACAATATGAAAAAGATGGGGTTATAGGAAAGGTTTATGAGTATTTCTATACTACTACAGGTACAGGAACATCTGTTGGCAATGCTATGAAATTTGGAAAAGAAATTGGTAAAGAGCTAAAAGAAGCTGGAGTAGATGGAGTTATCTTAACTTCCACCTGAGGCACTTGTACACGTTGCGGTGCAACAATGGTAAAAGAAATTGAAAGATATGGTCTACCTATAGTTCATATGGCTACTATTACAACAATTTCTCAATCTGTAGGAGCAAATAGAATAGTTCCAACAGTTGCAATTCCTCACCCAGTAGGCAATCCAAGTCTTCCACATGAAGAAGAAATGGATTTAAGACGCAAACTAGTTAAAAAAGCATTAGATGCATTACAAACAGAAGTTAGCGAACCTACTCAATTTGAATAAAAAATTTAATATACTTGGACCCTCTTTAGAGGGTTCAAGTTGGGAATTAAAACTCTAATATTCTGAAAATATTTGTATACAAAAAAATAGAGGAGTGAGGAAAATGGAGAAAAGAGAAAGTTGGGGAAGTAGATTTGGATTTATAATGGCGGCTGCAGGTTTTTCTATAGGTCTTGGAAACATATGGAGATTTCCATATTTAACAGGTGTCAATGGTGGAGGAGCTTTTGTATTTGTATATTTAATAATTTGTGCATTGATAGGTATTCCTTTGTTTACAATGGAAATGAGTTTAGGAAGAAA
>JAKPAR010000207.1 GCA_029779375.1 Bacillota bacterium
ACTTTACCTATATATATTGCTTCTATGGAAGAAGGTGTTCCTCCTCCAAAAAAAATAGTTTTTATTGTATAGTCTTCTAATTTATCTTTATATAACTTTATTTCATTGATTAAATAATATATATAATCTGGTATCAATAACTTTTTATTTGAAAAAGAATTAAAATCACAATAATAACATTTGCTTATACAAAATGGAATATGTATATACAAAGCCAATTCCTTCATGTTTTACCTCCTAAAATATAATGCACACAAATTGTGTGCATTATTTTTTTTCATCATATTTTAGAACTGATAAAAACGCTTCTTGAGGAACTTCTACACTACCTATTTGTCTCATTCTCTTTTTCCCTTCTTTTTGTTTCTCAAGCAATTTCTTCTTTCTAGATATATCTCCACCATAGCATTTTGCAAGAACATCTTTTCTCAAAGCTTTAACTGTCTCTCTTGCTATTATCTTCGAACCTATAGCAGCTTGTATAGGTACAGCAAATTGATGTCTTGGTATAACATCTTTAAGTCTTTCCACAATAGCCCTAGCTCTCTCATAAGATTTTTCCTCATGTACTATAATAGAGAAAGCATCTACTAGTTCCCCATTTATCAAAATATCTAATTTAACTAATTCTGATTGCTTGTATCCCTTTAAATCATAATCAAGAGATGCATAACCTCTAGTTTTAGATTTGAGTGCATCGAAAAAGTCATATATAACTTCATTAAGTGGAAGTTCATAATGCATAACTACCCTTGTCTCTTCAAGATATTCCATATTTATAAATGTACCTCTTCGGTTTTGACAAAGCTCCATAATAGCTCCTACATAATCTGTTGGAGTCATTATAGACACATCTACAATAGGTTCTTCCATATATTCTATTTCAGTAGCTGGTGGAAGATTGGTTGGGTTTTGTATATAAAGCATTTCACCATCTGATTTTTTCACTTTATATATAACACTTGGTGCAGTAGTTATGATATTTAAATCAAATTCTCTTTCAAGCCTTTCCTGTACGATTTCCATATGAAGAAGTCCTAAAAAACCACATCTGAAACCAAAACCCAAAGCTATAGAAGTTTCAGGTTCAAATACAAGACTTGCATCATTTACCTGAAGTTTTTCTAAAGCATCTCGCACTGAGTTGAAGTCTTCTCCTTCTGCTGGATAAATACCGCAATAAACCATTGGAGTTACTTTTTTATATCCTGGCAGAGGCTTTTCTGTTGGATTCTCATAACTAGTGATAGTATCACCAACTCGTGCATCTTTTACATTCTTGATGCTAGCAGTTACATATCCTACATCTCCCGCTTCAAGTCTATCTAGTTGCAATTGTTTAGATGCATTCACTCCCACTTCTACTACTTCATATACTTTGCCTGTAGACATCATCTGTATTTCCATTCCAGGCACTATAGAACCTTCAAATACTCTTATATATGAAACAACTCCTTTATAGCTATCATAGTAGGAGTCAAAAATAAGAGCTTTCAATGGTGCATTTATATCGCCCACCGGTGCTGGAACAGCTGATACTATTTTTTCTAACACTTCTTCAATATTGGTACCTTCTTTTGCTGAAATCAAAGGTGCATCAGAACAATCTATTCCAATTACATCTTCTACTTCTTTTTTAACCTCATCAGGTCTAGCACTTGGCAAATCAATTTTATTTATGATGGGAATTATTTCAAGATTTTGCTCTAAAGCTAAATAAACATTGGCTAGTGTTTGAGCTTCTATCCCTTGAGTAGCATCCACTACTAGAAGTGCTCCCTCACAAGCTGCAAGACTTCTTGACACTTCATAGTTAAAATCTACATGGCCTGGCGTATCTATTAGATTTAAAATATATTCTTCCCCATCATTGGCCTTATATATAAGTCTTATGGCTTTTAACTTAATAGTTATTCCTCTTTCTCTTTCCAAATCCATACTATCCAACATTTGAGCATGCATTTCCCTGGAAGTTAAAAGCCCAGTTTTTTCTATGAGCCTATCTGCTAATGTAGACTTCCCATGATCTATATGAGCTATTATAGAAAAATTCCTAATCCTTTTCTGTTTATCTTTTTGCATGTTTTTCCTCCTTAGAGTGTGAAAATAATCTTAAACAATTATAGCAAAAAAATTAGTTTATGTAAATTAAATGACCAGATTTACTGGTCATTTAATATTTTTGATAAATTCTTTTATAAAATTTGCAATATTCAAGTTGTAAGTCTTACCAAACAATTGAATAGAAGGTTTGTCTTCCAAATTTAATAAAAAAATATGCTGATCTTGTACATAAGTAAGTTCTTGAATAGATTTTTCCGTTGTTTTTAAACCTAAATAGAAAATAAATAAAACGACTATAATTGTTAAAACTTCAAAGCGATATTTTGATTTTTCTTTTTTTTGTTTTCTAACACGTTCCACTCTACTTCCCATAACAATCACCAAGATTATTATGGACATTTTTTTCTATTATATACTATTCTATTTTCCCAAATCTATCTCCAAAAGGAAAATATCTAAAATTTGCTTTTCCCTTAATGGATTCTACAGGAATACAGCCAAAATATCTGCTATCTTTACTTGCCCCTTCTTCTCTGTTGTCACCTAAAACAAATACATATCCCTTTGGAACTACCCAAGTATCCTCATCATAAGTGTGCGTATAAGCATCCTTTGCTATATAATCTTCTTCTAAAATCTCAACATTTAAATATACTTTTCCATCCTTTATTTCCAATGTATCACCAGCCAAAGCT
>JAKPAR010000304.1 GCA_029779375.1 Bacillota bacterium
CTATCATAAAAAAATATGTAGAACCTAAAAATGTAATTCCCTTCATAACTATAGTCATATTAGAATTTATATTTTTATGAACCCATTCCATCATGCTTTCATCAAATAATATACCTTTATCAGCATCCTTTATTGAGAAAGCTAGACTCAAAAAAACGATGAAAAGAATTGTTGATATAATTGTTATCATCTTCTTTTTCATATTCGACCTCCAAAGTTGTTTTAATCTTATCTTATCAAAAAACTCTGAAATATAAAATGATATTTCAAAAGAAAAAGATAGCAGAAACCTGCTATCTTTTTCTAGGAGGAGCCATATGAATTGCTTGCCCTTCTAATCCTAGTGTAGCTTCATAAAAAGCTTCACTCAAAGTTGGATGAGCATGTATTGTCTTGGCTATATTTTCAACTTCTAATTCATTTGAAATAGCCAATGCTCCTTCGTGAATCAAATCATTGGCATGAGGCCCTATTATATGAACTCCTATTATTTTATTTTCTTCATCTGCCATAACTTTAACAAATCCATCCGGTTCTCCTAATGTTAAAGCCTTTCCATTGGCACCAAATAAGAATTTACTAACCTTATAGTCAATACTTTTTTCCTTTGCTTCTTCTTCTGTCATTCCAACATGAGCTACCTCTGGTATACAAAATACACAATTTGGCCATACATCTAAATTGATTACAGGTTCAATACCCATTATTTTTTCCATCACATATACACCTTGATTGGAAGCTACATGGGCAAGTTGTACACCTACATCATTTACATCTCCTATAGCATAGATTCCATCAATATTAGTTTCAAAGTCTTCATTTACATGAATTCCTTTGTGACTATATTCTATCCCTACACCATCCAAGTTCAAATCTTCTACTACTGGCCCTCTTCCTGAAGCAATTAAAACCTTATCTCCTACAACTTCTATTTCCTTATCTTTAGTTTTATATTTTGCTATTACTCTTAATTTATCTCCTTCTTTGATTATCTCTTTAGCTCTAATATCTACATATGTTTCTATACCTTGTTTTTTCAAAAGAGGAGTTATTCTCTTTTGAATTTCTTTATCTGCATTTTTTAGCATTCTAGAAGCCAAAAGTATTACATGAGAACCTAAACCATTGTAGATACTAGCAAACTCAACTCCTATAACCCCTCCTCCTACAACTATTAGGGTTTCTGGAATTTCTTCCATAGAAAGAAGCTCATCACTAGTAATTACTCCTTCCAATTCTATACCCTTTGTCTCTGTCATAGTAGGTTTAGAGCCTGTAGCAATAACTATATTGTCTACTTTTATTTCTCGTTCTTCTCCACTACACAATTTAACTGAAACTGT
>JAKPAR010000312.1 GCA_029779375.1 Bacillota bacterium
TGAAATTGCAGCTGAAGGCTATGCGGATTTTGGCATATTGCCTAGTTTGGCCATATCTCAAGGAATACTTGAGTCAGATTGGGGAAAAAAACATATAGAAAACAACATTTACGGCATAAAGGCAGGAAAGTCCTGGACTGGAAAAGTTGCCTTGAGAAACACCAGAGAATGGGATGGGAAAAAGTATGTAGTAAAACAAGAAAGATTTAGGGCCTATTCAAGCTTTGAAGAAAGCGTATGGGATTATCTAAAACTACTGGGGAAGACCAAGAGATATGAAAAGGTAAAAAAAGCAAGAGACTATAGAGAAGCCTCTAACTTTGTATATGAATGCGGTTATGCTACAGATCCAAAGTATCCACAAAAGCTAATTAAGCTTATAGAAGAAAATCAACTGTACAAATATGACAATGCAATTTCTATAAGTCTCTGGGCAGAAAAGGCCTGGGATTGGGCTATCAAAGAAGCCATAACTGATGGAACCAATCCAAAAGGATTTGCAACCAGAGAAGAAGTTGCTACTATGCTATATAGAGCCTGCCAAGACAGGCTCTAATTCATAGCTTTGTTGGCCTTGGCCATTATTTCTCCACGCCTATTTTCCTTGTAGCTTATATAGTAGTTTTTCACATCCTTAGCTATGGAGGGGTCAAGGCCATTTGATTTCAATTCCTCTTCCATTTCCTTCACCAAGGCATTTACCTTTGCATCACTTTCCTTTTCAAGAGCTCTCCCTTGGGACATATACTTACTTGCCAATTTTCTCTTAGATATGTTTCCTGATTTGTATTCACTATATCCTTGACTAATGAGAGAATTTAACTTTCCTTCATAATCATTTTGAAGAGCAACAAATTTGTCATTGTATTTAGAAAGGATATTTATATAGCTTTCGGTATTAGAATTTTTTATATCTTTTTTCTCGTCATTGTCTTTTTCTATAGAACTATCTTTTTCTTCATCTGTTTTTTCACTATTTGTACTTTTAGAACTTTCCGCAGCCTTTTCTTTTTCTATAGCTTGTAAAATAGGATTTATGTCCTTTAAATCTTCAGGAGTTTCTCCCTCTTTTAATGTTTCTTCCCTACTTTCATACTTCTTGTAGCTAGACATCATATCAAACATAAATTTTAAATTTCCCCAGTTTATAACGATTAAAATAGCTATGATTCCAATGATACTAAGTACAATGTATTTAGATTTTTTCTTTTTTGCCAAACAAATTCCCCCTAAGAATAATATAATTTTATCTATTATACCATAAATGACATTCCCAAATATGTATAATGTTATAAAATTAATATAAATATAGAAGGGAAAATGAAATAAGTGTCGAATAAAGCATATAAAAGGGGAACGTTTTCTGAAAACAATTTAAAAAATGTGGTAGGAATTTGTTGCAGCCTAAAAGCGTACATGCTATAATTGAAAATGTAGCAAAAAAGAACCATTATATATAGGACCATGGAACTAGATGAAAATATATACAAAAAAGGGGTTTTGTATATGAAAAAGAAAAAAGTTTTTTTACTTATATTGTTAGACGTGATTCTCATAAATCTAGCATATTTTTTGTCCCTATATTTGCGATTTGAAGGAAATATAGAACAAGAGTATCTATACAATTACATAAATAATGCATTTGTCATTACATGTATAAAAGTGATTGTATTCTATTTTTTCAAACTATACAAAAGTCTTTGGAAATATGCAAGTGTGGATGAAATGATAGAAGTAGTACTAGCCAGTATAGTTTCAAATGGAATAGTTGCGATATTTATGTATTTAATAAATGCGGGGCTTCCACAAAGCGTATATATCATGACTACAATTATGGATATGGCCTTTGTAGGAGGCAGTAGATTTAGCTATAGAGCTGTAAGAAGAGTTGCCAATAGTATGCCTGGTGAAAATGAGAACAATAAAAGGATACTCATAGTGGGAGCAGGAGCAGCAGGAGCTTTGGTCATAAAAGAATATAGAAATCATGAAACACTAAATAGTACACCTGTAGCCATAGTAGATGATGACAAAAATAAAAAAGGTCAAAGTATAAATGGAGTACCAGTACTAGGAAGTAGAGAAGATATACCTAAAATATGTGAAAAACAAAACATAGATGAAATAGTCATAGCCATACCATCTGCCAAAAAGGGAGAAATAAAAGCTATAGTAGATGAATGCAAAAAGACAAAATGCAAGACCAAAATACTTCCTGGAGTATATGAACTCATAGATGAAAAAGTAAGTGTGAAAAAAATAAGAGATGTAGAAATAGAAGACCTTTTAGGTAGAGATGAAGTAAAGCTTGACATGAAAGAAATATGTAAGTACATAGAAGGGAAAAATGTGTTAGTAACTGGTGGCGGAGGTTCCATAGGTTCAGAACTTTGCAGACAAATATCAAGATTTAGTCCAAAAAAACTTATCATACTAGACATATATGAAAACAATGCTTATGACATACAAAATGAACTTTTAAGAAAACATGCTGATTTAAATCTAAAAGTAGTCATAGCATCGGTGAGAGACAGAAGAAGAATCCATGCTATAATAGAAGAAGAAAGACCAGATGTGATATTTCATGCAGCAGCACACAAACATGTACCTCTTATGGAAGAAAATCCCCAAGAAGCTGTAAAAAACAATGTATTTGGTACTTTAAATGTAGTACAAGCTGCTGATGAATATGATGTAGAAAAATTTGTCATGATTTCTACAGACAAAGCAGTGAATCCAACCAATGTCATGGGAGCTACAAAGAGAATATGTGAAATGATCATTCAGTCCTACAACAGTATCAGCAATACTGAATATGTAGCAGTGAGATTTGGGAATGTACTTGGGAGCAATGGAAGCGTTATCCCACTGTTTAAAAAACAAATTGCTGAAGGTGGACCAGTGACAGTGACTCATGAAGAAGTCATCAGATACTTCATGACCATACCTGAAGCTTGTCAGTTGGTACTACAAGCAGGTTCCATGGCAAAGGGTGGAGAAATATTCATATTGGATATGGGCGAACCCGTGAGAATCATGGACTTGGCAAAAGATCTCATAAAACTTTCAGGATTTGAACCAAATGTAGACATACAGATAGAAGTGACAGGCCTAAGACCTGGAGAAAAACTTTATGAAGAACTACTACTAGATGAAGAAGATATAT
>JAKPAR010000214.1 GCA_029779375.1 Bacillota bacterium
CCTTTACCATATCTTCAGTTAATTCAATTTTAGCAAATGCTTTAACTTTACCTTCATCATCAGTAGCAAGTAGCAATAGATAATCTCCTACATTGGCTCTTATATTTTGCCCAGCTTCATAATCTTTACTTTCTTCTACTACTTTATTGAAAATAGGATTATTTAAATTTGTTCCCACTTTATACATCCATTTAGTAGCCCCGTTTATTCCTGCTAAATTTAGTGAATCTATCTTTGTAGTTCCTTGTACTGTTCCTTTTGTAGGAATAGAGTAATTATCTTCAGGTAAAATAGGTGCAGTTTTACTTTTTACCATATTTTCTGTTAATTTAAATATTTTGTATCCTTTAATTTTTCCTTCGTTATCAGTAGCAGCTAATAGTAGATAATCTCCCATATTAGCATAAATTTTTTCTTCTTGGGGATTTATTATATTATCTCCCAATTCTCCTATATTTAAATTAAGTTTAGGAACATGTATAATTTCATTACTTACTAGCACTTTCCAACTAGTAGCTTCCTTCATATTTTCATCTCTATAAGTTCCAAAATATAAGCCTTCAAACTTTGTAGTACCATCTTCTTCCCCTGGTACTGGTCCTATATAATGGGTAGTTTGTTGAAGCAAAGTAGGAGGTGTAGAAATATAATCTTTTCCTATTTCAAAAATATTGTAGCCTAAGGTTTTACCATCATTATCAGTAGCTATAAGTAGTATATATTTCTTAAAGCTTTCATCTATATTGTGTAGTTCAGATTCATCTGCCACAATTATTTCAGAACCAATTGAGTAGTCAAAGGCTTTATCCCATATTTGCCCTTTATAAACTGTATCTATCTTAGTATTAGATACTAATACTTGCCATTTAGTGGCATCTTCAGGTAGCTTATCTTCTAAACCTTCAATTATTACAGCTCCTGCATATTTTTCTCCTTTTTTGATATTTCCTACTTCTACTTTTGGAGCTAATTCTTTAGGTGTATTTATCATGTTTTCTACTATTTTAATATTTACAAAAGCTTTCAATCTATTTCCATTATCCACAGCATATAAGGCTAAAACATTCCCTGGAAGAACATCAATATCTTTTCCACTATAATAAGGAGTGGCATTTTTAATTACTGTATCTTTTTGGAAATCAGAAATTGCATCATCTTCATCATCAAATACTCGGATTAGCCATTTACTTGCTCCAG
>JAKPAR010000321.1 GCA_029779375.1 Bacillota bacterium
AAAACTCTGAAAATTAATAATAAATAATAATTATAAGTCAGAGAATTCTCTGACTTATACTTTAATAAAAAGGGTGATATAAATGATGCTAGAACAATTTAGAAAACAAATCATAGAAATAGGAATTCAATTGAAAGAATATAAATTGATATCACTAACTGGAGGAAATGTCAGCGGAAGAGATAGAGAAACAGGTTTGATAGCTATTACTCCAAGTGGAATGGAATACGAAAAATTGAAACCAGAAGATATAGTTATAGTAAATATAGATGGAGATATAGTTGAAGGGAACAGAAAACCTAGTTCAGATTTAATAACACATCTTCAAATATATAGAGCAAAAAAATATATAAATGGAATTATTCATACTCACTCTACATATGCCAGTTGTTTTGCTGTATTAAATGAAAGTATACCGGTAGTATCTACAACTATGGCAAATGAAGTTGGAGGAGAAGTCCCTGTTGCTAAATATGCTCCTGTGGCTTCTGAAGAATTGGGAATAAATATAATTGAAAAAATTGGAGATCAAAAAGCTGTTTTGTTACAAAATCATGGTGTATTTACTTTTGGAGAAGACCCTCACCATGCACTAGTTGCAGCTGTAATGCTAGAAGATGCCAGCAAGGTATATTATTTGGCTAAGGCTATTGGTGAACCAATCAGATTGCCAGAAGAAGAAGTGAAAAGAGCTAATGATTTATTTAAAAATGTCTATGGACAAAGATAAATTTTTTATATAGGTTTTTAAGACCCAGTATTAATTACTAAAATTGGTATAATAAACTGGGTCTTTTTATACATACATTATTTTCAATGAAAGAAGATATATATGGGAAATTGATTGAAAAAACTTTTGAGTCCCACTCCATATTAAAAAATCCTAGAGGAGTAAAGATAAAAGATATATTGAGAATAATAGAAAAATGTCTATATTGGAATAGGAAAATGGGGAAAAGAAATTTTAATATATATACTACTTTACTGACATATGTCAATAGTATTGACATATGTCAGTAAAGTAGTATAATGAAATTGAAAGAAAGCATGAATTGTATCAAATGATATATATGATAAGGGTGATATTGGATGGATAAAACTAAAGAAAGGAAACTTGCA
>JAKPAR010000324.1 GCA_029779375.1 Bacillota bacterium
CAAACTACCTAAGAACTATTGAATTCAATGAGTCTAAACTAAAAAGTCTTGATTATATAGCTATATAATCAAGACTTTTTTAGTTATATTTATTTAATTTCCTTATATCTTTTCTCTACCTTATTCCAATCAACTACATTGAACCAGGCGTCAATGTAGTCTGCCCTTCTATTTTGATATTTTAAGTAGTAGGCATGCTCCCATACATCTATGCCAAGAAGGGGTTCTTTGCCTTCAGATACTGGGTTATCCTGATTTGGAGTAGATACTATTTCAAACTTTCCATCCTTGTTTACTACCAGCCATGCCCAACCACTGCCAAATCTTCCTAGGGCTGCCTTTTTGAATTCTTCTTTAAATCTGTCGAATCCACCTAAGTCTTCATCAATCTTCTTAGCTACCTCTCCTATTGGCTCTCCTCCTCCATTGGGGGACATTATCTTCCAAAAGATTGAGTGGTTTAGATGACCACCACCATCATTTCTTACTGCAGTTTTAATTTCTTCTGGAAGGCTATTAAGCTTTGCAATCAATTCTTTTATATCCATTTCTTGGTACTCTTTGTATCCTTCAACTGCTTTATTTAAATTATCCACATAAGTCTGATGGTGTTTTGTATGATGGATCTCCATAGTCATTTTATCAATATGGGGTTCTAATGCATCATAAGGGTAATCCAAGTCTGGTAATTTAAAAGCCATATACTTCTCTCCTTTGCATATTTTAGTTAGAATAACTTGTAATATTTAATACCCAGTTTTCTAATTGATAAACATTCTCAATTAGAAAATATTACTAAATAGTATCCCTATAAATTTTGAACTATTTAAGAGGATTTTATGCATCTTTAAGGTTTTGATTTTATACATCTTTTGAAAACTAACCTTTACTGGCGTATAATATAATTACAGGAATAAAAGGGACTGAAATTATAGTATTTGTTTAATTTACTAATGAAGTTCCTTATGAAAGGATGATTATTTGCTTTATAATAATCCTTATTATAGAAAAACAAAAAATAGTTTCATAATGATAGTATCCTGTGGATATTGTAAAACTGATATAGCCAGGTACCAGAAAGTAGGCAGGGGCAATTTACTGAGAATGCATATAGATAGGATAATAGAAGGCAATATTGATTTTTCAAAAAAACCAAAGGCATTAGTCTGCCCTAATTGCAAGAAACAATTAGGAACAAAAATAACCTTAAAAAGAGAAAAGAAGGAAGTATATAAGATGATTAGAAGTACCTTCAATACCAGGGAGGAGAACTAGATATATAATAAGGAAATAGGGACAGAATTTTGTACTACATTGATGTAAAATCCTGTACCTATTTCATATT
Source organism: Bacillota bacterium (assembly GCA_029779375.1). GTDB lineage: Bacteria > Bacillota > Clostridia > Tissierellales > Sporanaerobacteraceae > Sporanaerobacter. The sequence goes on from JAKPAR010000324.1 coordinate 1,346, forward strand.
CTGCAATAATAAGTGAGATATTTATTTTTCTATAA
>JAKPAR010000327.1 GCA_029779375.1 Bacillota bacterium
TTTGCCAGTTTGGATATTCAGTATTTACTGATATTACTAACTTAGCTTTTATTCTATCTATTATCCATCCTGGTAAATCTAAAGGGAAATTTTTATTAGTTAACAATATTAGTTCTAACCCTTCTCTATCCAAAAAAAGCAGAGAAGGGTCATTTACTAAAAAACTTCTTCTTGATTTTATAGGGTCCATTTTATTTAGAAAATATAGGTTTTCTTTACTTGTAATGGCTTTGTTTTCCGATATCTTTTGAAGGCCCTTATATTCATAGAAGGAAAATAGAATTTTATCATTATATTTATAGTAGTAAATCATATACCCCATCCTTACTATCTTAACACTAAATTTTCAATCCTCTTTAGGTTTTCCAGATCCTTTTCCAGATAGTCAGTAGGCTTTAAATTTCTTATTGAATCAGAATAAAAAGAAGAATCTGGTCTTCTAGGGGATATAAGTATTTGGCCTAGATTTCTAATTATTAAGCTTCTACCATGAATTTCCTGATAAACTTTTTGTATTTCTTTAAAAATTTCTATAGTATTTATTAAACATACTTGAGAGAATTCATAAATATTTTTTATAGAAGTATTTTTGATAAAGCCAGGAGAAACATAAGGCAATATTAAATTAATGCTTGGAATTATATAGTCCTGATTTTGTTCCTCCCTTAGTACTGCATCTCCTCCAATAAATGGATATTGGGCACTTTCATTAAACCAAAGTTTAAGGTTAGGAACAAAATAAGCTGTATCTACGTCAATATTTTTTGTCTGTCCAATTTCTTTACCTCTACCAGTTAGTATTCCTACAACTAATTTTTTGATTTTAATGTTGTTATTCCTTAAAATAGGTTCTATAACATTTAGTCTATAGCCTTTGTGTAACAGGTCATCCACCAATATTATGGGCCGATTAAAAGATGCAAGCATTTTTGCCTGATTGTCTAAGCTTAAATAGTTAGGAGAAGCACCTATAGTGAAATCCTTAATATCAGGATTAAATATTTTTTCCGTATGCATTGTTTTAGTTACAGTATTAGGTAGAATTCTTCCATTTAATATAGCTCCAAAGGGAACGCACATATTGGGACCAAGAAGCCTATTTTTTCCTTGAACTATAGGAACATTATTTATATCACATATTATTTGAATAAGTTTGCTGTATATCATATCCCTATTAAATACCAATACTAATTCTCCAGGGTATAGATTTGATATAGCCCTTTTTAATCTATTCCTTGTTTTATCTATTATAGATAATATACTTTTGTTTATATCAAAGGGTGGTTTAAGGAGAGTTTCTAAATCTTGGCTTAATGTTATAGGTTTGCTCATATCCACAATATATACCTTATTATTGTTAAAATAAAAGGGGGCTTCAACAAAACCCTGGAGAGTTATATTTTCTATGATATGCTTGTTGTTTTCGTAGTTTAGATAGTTCAAATATATGGCATGATTATATTCTAACTCAACACATTGAGCCAGTGTTTCATTTAACACAATTTCAGACAAATAGCTGCTTCTGTCCTTTGCAAATAACCCTGCTATTATTACTATTCTACCCCTTAAGTTTTCTCTTATATAGTTTGTAATTGTTGTATCTTTGAACTCATGGTAAAGCATTGAGTTTTTAACCCAGTAGAAAACAGAAAATCCTAGTAGTTTATTCTTTTCTACATCCTTTAGAAATAGTATATTTAAATCCTTTTTATTTCT
>JAKPAR010000343.1 GCA_029779375.1 Bacillota bacterium
ATTCATTATAAAATCCTTTACCATGCCATCTTCTACAGTGATAACTTTGGTATCCTGTCCCCCTATATCTACTACTGTACAATCTTCTCCTATAAGATATGCTGCTCCTTTTCCATGACAAGTTATTTCTGTAATGGTTTTATGAGCATAGGGAACAGATACTCTTCCGTAACCTGTAGCTATTACTTTCATTTCATTTTCATTTATTCCTTTGGATATAATTCTTTCTTTTATCTTGTTGGCAGTTTCAATACTGCTCCAACCTGTAGGTAAAACAAAAGTATCTATCAATTTATCATTTTCAAATACTGCCGTTTTAGCTGCTGTAGACCCAATATCAACTCCAGCATAGTACATTTTAAATCCTCCTTATGTTATTATAACATCTCTATAAATGCTGCTATTCTAGTCTTTAATTGTCCCTCATCCGCCATAGAATAATCAGTCTCTATACTCATATATGGTATATTTTTTTCTTCAGTCACGAAATCTTTAATTCTACGAGTTTCTACATTGTAAGTATGACAAGCTTGTAAAATCACATCTATAACACCATCAACTTTATACTCGTCTATCAATTCAGACATCAAATCAATTCTATTATCGTTTGGTGCCATAACTGAACATCCAACATTTAAATATTTTTCAGCCAATGCCTCAATTGGTTCTTTAGTTTCATCAACTAAACGTATTTTTTCTTTTATACCACTACAATTTTCATAACACACAACTACTGCTCCACTTTCTTCTATGAGTTTGATGATTTTGTTTGCAACTCCTCCAATTGGACAGCCTGTTATTAAAATTCTTGGAGCATCTTCTTTAACTTTTCTCACTCCATTTGCATATTCTTTTTTCAATTCTTCAATCATGTCCATTACTTTTTTGTTTTGTTCATCTTTGTCAAAAGTAAAAGATGCACCATGCAAAACAGTATGAAGCTCCATTCCAGTTAAAGGAGGAGGACACATTTTACCTAGAGAATACAATTCCTTCAATACTTGTCTTTCTTCGTTGCATCTCTTTATAGCTTTTTTTAAATCCTCATCTGTTATTTGAATATTAAATTCCCTTTCCAATCTTTCTTTTAATAAAATAATCTCATTTTTCCAAACTGAAAGTGCATGTTCTCTATCTGTGGCTTGTGGTAGTTGCATGACATGCATTGGTTTTATTTGTCCTAAGTATTCATACATCTTCTTCTTTCCATCACAAGTTGTTTCTCCTACAATTAAATCTGAAAAGTAGGTGAAAGGACATTTTTCTGTTATTGCAAAACCATAGCTTGACTTTATGAGTGGACATAAGTTTTTAGGAAGATCTCTTTCTGCATCTGTTATTGTTTCATCACTCATGCCGCATAGTGAAATTGGATGAGCCCCTGCCGCATATATAACTTCAACTGGAGTAAAAGTACAAAAAATTCCTACTACATGTTCTCCTGAATCTTTATATTCCTTAACTTTTATGAAAGAATTTCTTCTAGCCTCACTAAATTCATCAAATATTTCTGGCAAATCGTTCATTTTCTTTTCCCCTTTCATATAAAAAATAAAATTTTATACCTTTTCTAAAAGTTCTATATGCCAAAGAGTAGAATTTTTAAGTTTTAAAGGTGTTCTTTTTATACAATTGTGACCTATAAATTTAATATCTTTTCTATTTTCTAAAATATATTCTATGGCATGGCCATAAGTTATATCTTCTTTAAATTGTATAGGGTGAGATTCAACAAATCCCATATTTTGAAAAACCGTAGATGTCTTTCCACAAATATGAATTATGCTCTCATCCAATTCATTTTCAATAGTTTTTAATATTTTGTAAGTAGACTTTCCACTAAATTCCTTATATATCTTTGGTCCTACTATATCTTCAGCTCCTAAAGGATCTCCATATGATATTATCTTTGCTCCTCTATTTATTCCTTCTTTCATGTATTTTACAATATTTGCTTCCATGTTTTTTAGGACTTCATTAACCATTTCTTTGTCTTTTCTTATAGCTTTATAAAATATTCTTAAATCTACTAGAGAATTTATGATAGTAAAAGGTCCTTCTACATTTAAAACTACAGTTTCTCCCATAGAATTAAGTATTTCTACAGCTTTTAAAACTTCATTTATTCTATTTTGAGTCAAATTTATTTCTTCAATTTTCATCAATTCATCTATGGAATTGAAAGCATAGCTTTCAACTCTAGGACCAGATTTGAAATCACCCAATTTGATATTTCCACCCAATGTTTCTGCCTCTACAGTATTGCAAAAAGGAACTCTACACAAAGTATCCTTTCTATATTCTTTTAATTCTTTCGATAAAACTGCCATATATTCAGCTTTAGTATGAACTTTGGGAAAACTTAATCCTGTTTTGTTCAATATGATTTCAGGAATTTCTTCCATCTTGTCATTTATACACTTAAAATCCATCATTTCATCCATTTTATCACCTATATACTCATTTTCCAAAATCATTATCTATCTAAAAGTCAGACATTTAGCAAACAATTCCTCATATCCTTCCTTTGTAGATAGCTCAAAATACTCTATATCCTCCGCCACATCTTCCATCTCTTTTCTTTCATCCTTAGACAACAAACACATCATCGCTCCAGTTTTAGAAGAATTTCCTATATATTTTATCTTGTCCTTCAAATTTTCTGGTATAATCCCAACTCCCGTCAAACTGCTTATCTTTAAATGTCTTCCAAACTGTCCTGCTATAACTACACTATTAAGCTCTTCCATACTCATGCCCATAAAATCTACAAGAGCATAAAAGCCAGAGGAAATTGCTCCCTTAGCTAACTGAATCTGTCGAATATCATCTTGAGATATAGATATTTCTTCATCTCCATTTTTATATATAATAACTTTTCTTTTCTTGTTTTCTTCTATTATATATTTTGCCAATCCATGACGTCCTTCTTTTTCTAAATCCTCTTTACTTTTCAACCTTCCTGATTTTTTTATAAATCCTTTTTGATTTAATTCGGCCATAGCTTCTAATATGCCGCTACCACATATCCCTATAGGCTCTACATTTCCAATGACTTGAAGGTGAATTTCGTCTTCATCAAATTGAATTCCCTCTATAGCTCCCTCTGCTGCTCTCATACCACAACTTATATTAGCACCTTCCAGTGCTGGACCTGCTGCACAAGAACATGAGGCTAGTTTTCCTCCTTTGGACAATATCATTTCTCCATTTGTCCCTATATCAATAAAAAATATATTGTCATCTGTATCTTTTAAGCCAGCTACTACAGCACCAGCTACAACATCTGAACCAATAAAACTGGAAACTCCAGGCAGACAATATATCCTTCCAAATGGTGATATTTCAATTCCAATACTATTTGCCCATAAATTTTTCGCCTTTGAAAAAATTGTAGAATAAGGTGATTTTCCTATAGTATCAGTATTTATTCCTAACAATAGATGCATCATAGTAGCATTAGCTCCTACGGCTACTTCATAAATATTTTCAATATTTATATCATTTCTATCACACAATTTTTCTAATAGAGAATTTATGCAATCTACTATAGCCTTCTGCAACAAATAAAGGCCATTTTCCTTCCTCTTTACATAATCTATACGAGATAATACATCAAGACCATATTCTTTTTGAGGGTTTATGGAAGTTTCAGAATCAATTTCCTTGCCATTATTCAAATCTATAAGTGATACAACTACTGTAGTAGTTCCAATATCCACTGCAGCACCATATAGTTTTTCTATTGTATCCCCATGTTCTATCCCAATCAATTTATCTTCATGATATACCAAAGTAGTTTTTTCTTCTTTGTGTACACTCGCTAAAACCTTTAAAAATCCAGTATTGTCATGATACAATTCCCTACCTATAGCCTTTTCTATTAATTCCTCATAAGATATATTGTTTTTCAATGTAGGCTTTTCTAAAATAACAATTTCTTTGCGGAGACTAGGATTTAGTTCTATCTCGGGAATATAGCCTTGTGATAGTCCTTGATAATTTTTCTCTTCTTTATCTAAAAGTTTTACATACATATCACCTTTTGGATAGACAAGGCAACTAAGCCTTATCCCTTTATCTATTTCTTTTTTTGAAAGATGCTTTAATTCATCATCTGTAGGCCCATCTATTTTTCCCTCTAATATCTGAACCTTGCATTTACCACAATATCCCTTCCCTCCACAAGGAGTTTCTAAACTAAATCCAATATCTTTCAATATATCAATAAGACTTTTGCCTTCTTGATAATCATAGGATATATCTTTGTTGTATATTTTCAATATTGCCATAGATTTTCACTCCATATATATTGATTCTTTAGCAACTTCTACCATTGACTGTATATTTTCTAGTTTGGTTCTTGGTCCAATACCACAAGCTGGAGATAATATATCAACTCCATTTTTTATACAAACTCTAGAAAGGTTTTTTATTATATCTTTAGAACTTCTCTCAAGTGCTAAAGTACTTACATTTCCCATTATAGCTTTATTGTCTACATTCATTGCTACTTCTCTCACATTGACTATAGAGTCAAAGCTTATAACATCACTATCAAGAGAATTAAGTATTCCATATACACTCTTAAGTCTCCCGCATATATGAATTATGGTTCCTCCTTTTATATCTTCCTTAACTGAATTAACTATTTTATTTAAATAAGGAACAGCAAACTCAGAAAACAACTTAGGCCCTAAAATTTCTCCTGTCCCGCTAGGATCTGAAATAGCCAATATATCTGCTCCAGCCTGTATTTCAGCCTTGGCAAAACATATGAGATTTTCCGTTACAAACTCCATAAATTCATGAGCTTCTTTTGGTTTCCTTCTCAACTCTTTATAATAATCTACAGGTTCCATCAAAGAAGAAGCTGTACTTACAGGCCCTACTAGATTGGCTATGATAGGAACATCTAAATTTTGATTTTTAAGTATTTTAATAGCATCTAAAACCACTTTAGTTCTGCCTTCTTCTACACTCAACTCTTTGAGATTTCTCCACTCTGTAACAGAACTAATTGGATATTCTATGACTCTAGGTTCATTTATCTTGGTACCCAAACCCACAGTAGCTCCCATAGATTCAGCTTCTACAGTCATGCAAAATGGTACTCCAAAATTTTCAAATCCTCCATTTTCACAAACACCCATAGTAAGCTTTGCCATCATTTCAGCATCTACATGAGCTTCTGGCCATTTCACTCCAGTTATATCCATGATATCTTCCACAATCATATTCATCATACCACCAGGACAAATACAGGGAGGACGATCTACTTTTTCTCCTTTTATTGCACGAAACAATCTTTCTCTTTTTGACAGCGATTCAATCCGCATAAAATTTCCCCCTTAAACCATTCATTTCTCTAAATTGTATTACTCATCATATCTATTGAAACTCATCAATTCTTCCAATTTTTCATCTGTAATTGGTCATCCAATCTCTCTAGCTGTATCCAACATAGCATCAAT
>JAKPAR010000345.1 GCA_029779375.1 Bacillota bacterium
CTATAATTTTCATTGTATTTGTCATGAATTCATCTACTTGAGAAGAAAGAGCATAAGTAAGATGTAAATTAGAAGATTTTATGTTGTTTTTTATATCCGTACTACTAAATTTATAATTTAGATATCCTGTCAATAGTATTGGTATGATAGATATTAATAAAAAAATTGCAATCAATTGATTTTGAATTTTTTTGTCAGAGCCATTCTTTATCCTCTTGTGATCTCTTTTAAACTTGAATTGTTCTAATCTAATCTTTTTAAAACCTCTTTCTTTTTTCTCCTTAAGTTTATACTTAGGAAAAATCTTTTTTCTCATCAATACCACCTCTACTATTTAGACATTCTAAATACACATATCATACTATCTATATTTCTACAAATTTTATATAATTCCTTTATTTTCATGAAAATAATTTCATGAAAAGAGCTCTTTATTTTGAAAGAGCTCTTTTTTTTAAATATTCATTTATAAACACATCCAAATCTCCATCCATTACACCATTTATGTCCCCTACTTCTACATCTGTTCTATGGTCTTTAACTAAATTGTAGGGATGAAAAACATAGGATCTTATCTGAGAACCCCAAGCAATTTGCGTGTATTTCCCCTGCAAATCTTCAATCTTTTCCTTATGTTCTTCTTCTTTTAGCTGAATAAGTTTAGCACTGAGCATCTTCATAGCAGTAAGTCTATTGCTATGTTGAGATCTTTCATTTTGACACTGGACTACTATTCCAGTAGGAATATGAGTGATTCTAACAGCAGAGTCAGTAGTATTTACATACTGACCTCCAGCCCCACTAGATCTATAGGTATCTATTTTTAAATCTGATTCCTTTATATCTATATCAATATCATCGTCAAGTTCTGGATACACATCTACACTTGCAAAAGAAGTATGTCTTCTTCCAGAAGAATCAAAGGGTGAAATCCTCACAAGCCTATGGACGCCCTTTTCAGATTTCAGATATCCATAAGCGTTAAACCCTTCTATAAGAAGGGTTACAGACTTTATACCTCCTTCCGTATCTGGAAGAATATCTAATGTCTTGACATTAAATCCTTTCTTATCTGCCCAACGAGTATACATTCTCAAAAGCATCTCTGCCCAGTCCTGAGCTTCAAGCCCTCCTGCCCCAGAATGAATTGAAAGAATAGCATTATTTTTGTCATATTCTCCGTTTAAAAGAGTAGCCAATCTTAAATCTTCCATTTCAACTTCAACTTTTTCATAAGCAGCTTTTATTTCTTTTCCCAATGAAAAATCTTCTTCCTCAAAAGCTAAATCTATTAGCACCTCTAAATCTTCTATTTCATTTTTCAAATTTTCATACTCTTCAATTTTGTTCTTTAAGTTTTTAGACTCTTGAAGAATTTTTTGAGCATTTTCTATATCTTGCCAAAAATTTTCATCTGTAGCACTCTCATCTAATTCTTGCACTCTTTTTTTAATGTTTTCAATGTCAAAGTGAAACACCCAATTCTTCAATTTGGCTTTTCATATCTTGAATATTTTCTCTATATACATAGATATCTTCCATTAAATCACTCCAATCTTATAAATCTTTTCCACAACATTTCTTATATTTCTTGCCACTTCCACAAGGACATGGATCATTTCTACCAACTTTTTTGCCTTTAACGATTGGCTTTTGTTTTGCATCTTCACCTTCTTGATTGGTTCCCATTACATTTGCAACTCTTTTTCTTTCCATCTTGTCAGGCATTTCCACATGATACAAAAATCTAACTGTATCTTCTTGAATGCTCTTTATCATTTCTTCAAACATATCAAATCCTTCCATTTGATATGCCCTTACAGGATCTTCTTGACCATAAGCTCTAAGACCTATACCTTGTCTCAACTGGTCCATTGCATCTATATGATCCATCCATTTGTTATCAACAACTTGAAGAAGTACAATTCTTTCAATCTCTCTAAATCTTTCTTCTCCTATACCTTCTTCTTTCTTTTTGTACAATTCCTCGGCCAATTTATACAATTCATCTTTAAGTTCTTCAGCACTTAATTTTTGAACTTTTTCAATAGTCAAAAATCCTTTAGGTAAAAATATATTTCCTAAATAATTTTCAAGTCCTTCCAAATCCCATTCCTCTGGAAACTTATTGCCTTGAGAATACATATCTATAGCACCATCTATTATGGTTTTAGTCATAGATATGATATACTCTCTTAAATTTTCACCCTCCAATACCTTTCTTCTCTCGCCATAAATTACTTCTCTTTGCTTGTTCATAACATCATCATATTGGAGTACATGTTTTCTTATGGCAAAATTGTTTCCTTCAACTTTCATTTGTGCATTTTCAATAGCCTTGTTGAGAAATTTATGCTCTAGTGGTTCATCATCTGGCAGTTTTAAACTATCTGCTATTACTTGAATTCTATCTCCACCAAACAAACGCATCAAATCGTCCTCAAGAGAAACATAAAATCTAGTACTTCCTGGGTCTCCTTGACGCCCTGCCCTACCTCTAAGCTGATTATCTATTCGTCTTGATTCATGCCTTTCTGTACCTATAATATGAAGTCCTCCAACTTTCACTACTTCTTCATGTTCTTTATCAGTTTCTTCTTTATATTTAGCATAAAGTTTCTTATAGGTATCTCTTGCTTCCAATATCTCTTCATCATCTGTTTCATAAAAACTATCTACAAGCGAGATGACATGATCTGAATACTTTTTCTTTCTCATCTCTTCCTTTGCAAGATATTCTGGATTTCCTCCAAGAACAATATCAGTACCACGACCAGCCATATTGGTTGCAATAGTCACAGCATTTATTCTACCTGCTTGAGCAACAATTTCTGCCTCTCTTTCATGATGCTTTGCATTCAAAACCTCATGAGGTATATTTTCTTTCTTGAGCATTTTGCTTAAAATTTCAGATTTCTCAATAGAAATGGTACCCACAAGTATAGGTTGACCAGTTGCATGTCTTTCCTTTATTTCCTTTACTACTGCGGCAAATTTAGCTTCTTCTGTCTTATATACGCTATCATGTAAATCTTCCCTTATGACAGGTCTATTTGTTGGGATTTCCACTACATCCATATTGTATATTTCTCTAAATTCATCTTCTTCAGTTTTAGCTGTACCTGTCATACCAGAAAGTTTATCATACATTCTAAAATAATTTTGGAATGTAATAGTAGCTAATGTTTTGGACTCGCTTCTTACTTCCAATCCTTCTTTAGCTTCAATTGCCTGATGAAGTCCATCACTATATCTTCTACCATACATAAGTCTTCCTGTAAACTCATCTACTATGATGATTTCTCCATCCTTTGCTACATAATCTATATCTTTCTTCATAAGATATCTGGCCTTCAATGCTTGATTTATATGATGAGCTATTTCCATATTTTCAGGATCTGCTAAATTTTCAATGCCAAAAAAGCTCTCTGCTTTTTTAGTTCCCTTTTCAGTCAATGTAACAGTTCTTGCTTTTTCATCCACAACAAAATCAACTACTTCTTCCTTTATTTCTCTATCAAAAGGATCTGTAGTTCTTTCACTTGGATCTATTTTTCTTCCCTTCAAATCCTTCACAAAAGTATCAGCTACATAATAGAGCTTTGTAGATTTGTCTCCTTCACCAGATATTATAAGAGGCGTTCTAGCTTCGTCTATTAAAATACTGTCTACCTCATCAATAATGGCAAAATTTAATGGTCTTTGAACCATCTCCTCTTTATATATAACCATATTGTCCCTTAAATAGTCAAATCCAAACTCATTGTTTGTACCATAAGTTATATCACAATTGTAGGCTCTTTTTCTTTCATCGTTTTCCATATCATGAACTATACATCCTACACTTAGTCCCAAAAATTCATATATCTTACCCATCCACTCTCTATCTCTTTTTGCCAAATAGTCATTAACTGTAACTATATGAACTCCTTTACCTGATAGAGCATTTAAATAGGCAGGAAGAGTTGCAACAAGGGTTTTTCCTTCTCCAGTTTTCATTTCTGCAATTCTTCCCTGATGAAGTATTATACCACCTAAAAGTTGTACCCTAAAATGTCTCATTCCAAGTACTCTAGACGAAGCTTCTCTCACTACTGCAAAAGCTTCAGGAAGAATATCATCTAAACTCTCACCTTTTGCCACTCTATCTTTAAACTCCCTAGTCTTTCCTCTAAGAGCCTCATCTGAAAGTTTCCTTACCTCATCCTCCAGTTCTTCTATTTTATCTGCCAATGGACTAATTTTCTTTATTTCTTTTTCAGAAAAACTTCCAAATACTTTTTCAAAAAAATTCTTCATTTATTTAACCACCTCTCAAAAGTGTATCTATACATCATCTAATTTTATCACTAATTTTTTCTAGTTACAATACCTGTCAAATTCTCCCTATATAATTATATCTTAAACCATTGTACTTATTGCCAAAAAACATTATCTCCTGTATCAATGTAAAAAGTCCCAAAGAAATTATCAAATCTCCAATACTAAATATATGTGGATATGGATAAGGCTTAGGAATTATTATGATATCTCCAAGTACTGAAAGTTTTGTATTTTGAGTTATAGTTGTATATAGCGGAAGATTTCCTTGTTCTAACAATCCATGAAATTTTTCAAACCCTTCTAACCCTATTCCTTCCAAAAGAATTGGCATTTTCCAGTTGTTTGCCGCTATAGCTACAAAATTTAAAACTGCCCCTCCAAGTACTGCCCATAGGGATTTATATCTTAAATTCATTATTATACCAATAAACAACAACACATAGGATATAATAGCTAATTTGTTCATGTACTTAAACAGCTTATCAATATAATTGACTTCATCCGTAAAATTTATAACTACAAGCAAATATTGTATAATCAATGCCACAATCAAAAGCCACATCTTTTTAAAATTGACTTTAAATAGATTGGAAAATTTACCTCCCCTTATAAGACCTATGACAATAGATAAAATAATAAATTCAATAAA
>JAKPAR010000353.1 GCA_029779375.1 Bacillota bacterium
AAAAAAGGTTTCTACTGAATATGGAGAAGTAGAAATTGAAGTAGTGAAAATAGATAAAGAAGAAATAGCTTTTTTACCTCGTCATGGCAAGGGCCATTCAGTTCCTCCACATTTAATCAACTATAGAGCAAATATGATGGCACTAAAAAATATTGGAGTAAAATATATTTATGCAACAGTAGCAGTAGGGTCTATGAATGAAAAATATACTCCAGGAGATATAGTTGTCATAACAGACTTTATGGATTTTACAAAGGCAAGACCTATTACATTTTATGAAGGTGGAGAAAAGGGAGTCATTCATACAGATATGACAAATCCCTATTGTGAAAATTTAAGAGAAGTTTTTTATAGAGTTGCCAATAGAGAAAATGTTGAGATAAAAGGCGAAGGGACTTATGTATGCACCGAAGGACCTAGGTTTGAAACTGCCAGTGAAATAAATATGTATAAAATCCTTGGCGGAGATGTAGTTGGGATGACCAATGTTCCAGAAGTGATACTTGCAAAGGAATTGGGGATGTGCTATGCAGCAGTAGGAATCATAAGCAACTGGTGTACAGGAATAGAGCCTAGTGGAACCACTATTCATGATATACAAGGAGCTATGAAAGGGAAAAAAGAGATAGTTACCAAATTGTTTATAAGTGCATTCATGGAAAAATTAGATCAAGATCATTGTACATGTAAAAATTCCCTTATAAAATTGTAGGAGGTTTGAAATGACAGTTAAATATGAAAAAGAGAGAAGAGAAGTTATAAATACTGGAATAGATATGGCTAAAACGAATTTAGTTGTAGGAACTTGGGGAAATATAAGCAGAAGAATAGATGACAATTTGATAGTTATCACACCAAGTGGAATGGACTATTATTCATTGGAACCAGAAGATATAGTAGTACTTAATATGGATGGAGAAGTAGTAGATGGAAATAGAAAACCTTCTATTGAGTACAATCTACATTTGGAAGTGTACAAAAATAGAAGCGATGTAGGAGCTGTTGTCCATACTCATAGTACTTTTTGCACAGCTTTTGCTATAGCTAGAAAAGGAATACCAGGAACGGCAGAAGATTTAGTTCAAATAGTAGGTGGAGATGTGAAAGTAAGTGAATATGCTCTTCCAGGAGGAATAGAACTTGCTCACAATGCAGTGAGAGCCCTAGGGGACAGAAATGCAGTTATTTTAGCTAATCATGGAGCATTGTCAGCAGGTAGAGATTTAAAAGAAGCATTGAAGATTTCTTTGATACTGGAAAAGACAGCAGAAGCCACAATATATGCTCAAATATTGGGTGGAGCAGTTTCTCTTTCTCAAAGCGATGTAGATTTCATGAGAGACTTTTATTTAAATAAATACGGTCAGAGATAGAAAAAATTTCACCTCTAAAGTGCATTTGAATATTATATATTAGGTAACTTTGGAGGTGATTTTTTATGGATTATGGATATTATGATTATGGATATTATATTGGGCTTGTAAAAAGGCTTGAAGAGTATATTCAAAATGAACTAGAAGATAGTGATTATTATAAAGGTTTGGCTAAACTAGCTCCAACAGAACTTTCAAAAGAAATAATTCTTAGGCTCAGTGAGGATGAAGCAATGCATGCTGAAAATCTTCAAAGAACCTATTATATGATAACAGGAAGATATTATACAATAGAACCAATAGAACCAGTAGTTATTTCTGATTATGAAGATGCTTTAAAACAACGTGTACTGGCAGAAACAAACGATTATAAAAAATATGGAGAAGAATATCTTATGGCTCCAAATAAATATTTAAAAGATTTATTCTTTAATACAAGAACGGTAGAGGCTCAACATGCCATGAGAATTTCCATATTGTTTGAAGAAGACTAGTAGCAATTTATTTTTTATTCAAAATTTATAGTGAAACTTATATTTGTAGAAGGATTAAGTGTTATAGTTAAGGTGACTGATTTTTCTTCACTTCTTGTGGCTTGATCAAAAGTTAAACTAAAGGGTATATTCATTTTTATCAATAAATTTATAGCAGCATTTAGCTGCTCTATTTTTATGAAGTCATTGTCAATTATTTTTTGAAAAATAGAGGTAGACAAAATATTTAAAATATCTTCATTTATCATTTTTTAGCCCCCCAACAATATCTACAATATTATATGTTAAAGATAAGGCCGGGGTTCAGACCAAACCATCCTCTTGTGTCATTGTGTTTATGCATAAGATTTTTTCTTGTTGTGCTTGTCCCTCATGAAGAAGAATATACTTGCTATAAATCTCAAAATTCCTATAATTACTAGTGCAACTTTTATATTGGTTGCATCTTTTATTGCAATACCAAGTATTGGAGCTATGGCAGATATTATGGCTATAAAAGTATTGTAAACGGCAATATATATAGTTCTATTTTTCTTTGGTGTTACTTCTAGCAATATATTAAAAAGTATCAATGTAGTACCTGCTACAGAAATGCCTACAATTATATTGAATAGTACCAATTGTTTTATAGAATTGGACAACGCATACAATATAGGAGTGATTCCCATCCCCATTATAGCAATACTTAAGGCTAGACTGTTTCCTTTTTTGTCAGCAAGTTTTGCCCATTTTGTATATGCTACAATAGATGAAATATTGCTAGCTATAGAAATGGCACTAAGCCAAATTTCATTGGCCTTAAGTACCTTTATAGAATATATGCTAAATAGTGGTTGAGCACCCATCCATCCTATGTGAAAGAAAATAGAGCAAAGAGAAAAAATTATAAAATCCTTTTCTTTTGGAATATTTTTCAAAGTTTCTTTTAGAGAATTTATATAATATTTGTCTTTGCTTTTATTTTTCTTCATTCCTCTAAATTTAAAGTAGGATACAACTTCTCCCATAGATACAACAAATGCTATGGCAAAAAATATTTGATATAAATGAATAGCATCTTCGTTGGTTTTAGGAACTTTTGTGAGGAGTTCTCCAGATAAAAAGGTAACTATCATGCCAAATATGGTAGCGTACCTATTTCTAAGACCCATGGCCTTTCCTCTATCTTCAGGAAGAAATATATCACCAATACTGGATTGAAAGCCCATAGTTCCAATTGAGCCAGGCAAATTCATAAGGCCTATTAGCATTACAAACAAAGTGGCTTGATTTACTCCTTTGAAAAATGGAACACAGGCTAATAGTATATAAAAAAGTTTATGTATAGTCATGATGAAGCCAGTGATTTTTTTCTTATCCTTATAGCTTTCTATAAGAATAGCCCCAGGAATAAATGCAAATATACTGACAAAATGAGGCAAACTAGTTAAATAAGCAATTTCATAGTCTGTAGCACCCAATCTTTCAGCAAACTTTGCAAAATAAGGATTGACTAAATTTAATGCTATAGTAGCTAAAATTCCATTTACAATATTTACATTTATATTATAATCAACCAATCTATCTCTAAAAGAACAATATTCCTTTTTCATGTAATCACCCTTTTAAGTAAAATTTAGAGTCACCAAATATTATATATCAATAGTTAAATTATTTCCATATAGGATATGAAGAGCTTTATTTAAATATTTAAACAAATTCAAACAAATAGCCCTAAAATCTTATTTAAAATAGATTATAAAGTATAGTATAATCTAAATAAGGGAGGGCTTGAAAATGTTTTCAAAAGATATAGATTTAGATGAGAATATAATTCTTAAAAATAAAATTCCCATACTAATAAACGATGAAAATTGGATAAAATTATTTTCTGATGTAGATGATAAATATATAAAAAGCCATAAAGAAGAATTGGAAGAGCTTTTAAAAGAACAAAAGAAAATTGAAAATGAAATTTCCAGCTTGCAAAGAGAAAAATTGAAATGCATGAAGATGATATTGGGAATATCTGATGCTGTAAACAATGAGGAAAAAGTAGAATCGGTATCTCTATTAGATGAATATAGCGAAAAAATATATGGAATAAATGACAAAATAGATGATTTAACTTTTCAATTAGAGACCATACCCAAAGAAATAAGAGAAGCAAATTATGAACTTTTAAAAGCTACAGTTAAATATGGTTATAGAGAATTAAAAACAAAGGAAAAGAAGCTAGAAGAAACTACAGAAGAACTTAAAGAACTCAAAGAAAGATTGAAACAACTTATAAATGAAAAACACGATTATGAAGAATGGGTAAGTGGTACATATACTTTTTTACATGGAATGCTTGGGAGCAAAGAAATGGAGAAGTTAGACAAGCAAATACTAGATTAGAAAGGAGAATATATGAAAATCAAGATATTTTTTCTCATACTTCTTGTAATTGGAGTGTTAGAAATATTTTTTAATTTTTTTTCATCAATTATATATAATAAAATCTTAAAAAAGAAAAATACTGAAATAAGTGAAAAATTGGATACAGGAATAAAATTATTTTTTGTAGCTATATTTTT
>JAKPAR010000355.1 GCA_029779375.1 Bacillota bacterium
TTTAGATATAGATAAAAGGTCTTATCAACTAGCCTATTTTGCTTTGATGATGAAGGGAAGACAATATAGTAGTAGAATACTCAATAAAAAAATAAGAAACAACCTTAGAGTATTTGAAGATAGTGTTGATATAAATGTAAACCATTTAGGCTATATGGGAATTTCTATGACCGAGGAAAGAAGGAAAAAAGCAAAAGAAGATCTACTATATCTAATAGAAGAATTTGAAAATGCAAAAGAAATAGGCTCCATACTTAAACTAAAAAAATTAGATTTAGAGCTTTTAAGAAAATTTGTAAACGATACAAAAACTGAGGGCCAAATTACCTTTACTGATAAAAACATAGAGAAAACCAAGGTAAAGCTAAACAATATATTAGATATTGCAGAAATGTTAAACAATAAATATGATGTGATGATAACCAATCCACCTTATTTAAACAAAATGCCTAAGAGATTAAAAGAATATGTATGGAATAACTATTCAGATTATAAAAATGATTTATTTGCAGTATTTATTTATAACAATGTAGAAATGTGTAAAAAAGGTGGATATTCTGCCTACATGACCCCTTTTGTATGGATGTTCATATCAACGTATGAAAAATTAAGAAACTATATTTTAAGTAATAAACATATTTCTAGTTTAATACAGATGGAATATTCAGCCTTTGAAGAAGCAACAGTACCTATATGTACTTTTGTACTTCAAAATAAAAAGAGTGACAAAAAGGGAAAATATATAAGGCTTACAGATTTTAAAGGTGGAATAGAAGTACAAAGAGTAAAAACACTAGAAGCTATAGAAAATCCTGATTGTGAATATTATTATGAAACTAGTCAAGATAACTATAAATTAATACCAGGCAGCCCTATAGCTTATTGGAAAATGGATAAGTTCTTAGAGACTTTTAAAAAAGGTAACTCGATAAATAGTTATGTAAAAGTAATGTCATCAGGCAACAAAACTGCTAATAATGATAAGTATCTGAGATTCGTTTGGGAAGTGGATAAAGAGCATAGCACTGACAAGTGGATATTATATGCTAAAGGAGGACCATATAGAAAATGGTATGGTAATATTCAAT
>JAKPAR010000357.1 GCA_029779375.1 Bacillota bacterium
ATTGAAGAAGCTTTAGAAATAAAGAATAACTATATAAATAAAAAAGAAAATATTTATAGAGAAATAGAAGAAGATGTCATAGAACTTGTCATTAATATTTGCGAAAAAATTATTTATGACAAAGTAGAAGAAGATAGCGAATATATAGTTACATTGATATTAAAAGGCATTGAAAGTCTTAATTCAACAGATAATTTAATGATTAGAGTTTCAAAGGAAGATTACGATATTGTAGAGATGTCTAAGGACAAAATATTAGCTAAGGCTAGTTTGGTAAATGATTTAGAAATAAGACTTGATAGCAGTTTAAACAAAGGTGACTGTATCATAGAAACAGCTAGCGGAAGTGTGGATGTAAGCATTAAAGATCAAGTAGAAGAAGTAAAACAACTATTAAATGACATTTTAAACAGTGAGTGATTTATATGAATACTACAATTAATATGAAAAAATATATAAATGCAGTAAGTCAAAAAAGGCTTGTCAAATATACAGGGAAAATAACGAAAGTGACAGGCCTAACCATTGAATCCAATGGACCAATGGCTAGTATAGGTGAATTATGTTATATTTATCCTCATAATAGCAAAACACCTATAATGTCAGAAGTAGTAGGGTTTAAAGATGATAAGATCTTACTTATGCCATTGGGAGATATGGAAGGCATTGCTTCTGGAAGTACAGTAGTAGGAAGTGGCAAATCATTGCAAGTAAATGTGGGAGAAGAATTGATTGGAAGGGTATTGGATGGCTTGGGAAATCCTATAGATGGGAAAGGACCCATAAAGACATTGAAAAGCTATCCAGTTTCTAAATTTCCTCCTAATCCATTAGAACGAAAAAAGATAAGTGAACCTCTAGCATTGGGAATAAAATCTATAGATGGATTGCTGACTTGTGGCAAAGGACAGAGAATAGGAATTTTTGCTGGTAGCGGTGTTGGAAAAAGTACACTTATGGGAATGATTTCAAGAAGTTCTACTGCTGATGTGAATGTGATAGGGCTTATTGGAGAAAGAGGTAGAGAAGTAAGAGAATTCATAGAAAATGATTTAAAAGAAGAAGGACTAAAAAAATCAGTAGTAATTGTAGTCACATCAGATCAACCTGCACTTATTAGAGTTAAAGGTGCTATGGTGACTACTGCTATAGCAGAATATTTCAGGGATCAAGGCTTAAATGTAATGCTTTTAATGGATTCTTTGACACGTTTTGCAATGGCTCAAAGAGAGATTGGACTAGCTATAGGGGAGCCACCAGTTACAAGAGGTTACACTCCTTCTGTATTTGCTGTTTTACCTAAACTACTGGAGAGAACTGGAACATCTTCGAAAGGTACAATTACAGGGCTTTATACTGTTCTAGTTGATGGAGATGATTTAAATGAACCTGTTACTGATACTGTGAGAGGGATACTTGATGGACATATAGTGCTATCTAGAAAACTTGCAAATCAAAATCATTATCCTGCTATAGATATATTAGCTAGTATCAGTAGAGTTATGCCAAGCATAGTATCGAAAGAACATATGAATATGGCCAATACCGTTAAAGATATTTTAGCTACCTATAAGGAATCGGAAGATTTAATAAATATAGGAGCATATAAGAGAGGAAGCAACAAAAAACTAGATATAGCTATTGATGTGATTGACAATATAAATGAGTTTTTAGTTCAAGAAACAGGGAAAAGTTATGATTTTGAAGAAACATTAAATATGCTTGTAGATATCAATGAAAAAGTCCAGGATAATAGATAATGGAGGATTGGGATATGGACAAGTTCAATTTTAAATTAGAAAAAGTATTGGATTACAAAAAAATTATTGAAATAGATAAGAAAGGTGAATATGGCAAAGCTAAACAAAAATTGATGAAAGAAGAGAATGTGCTAGAAGATTACAATAGATATAAGGATAATATTAAAAATGAAAGAAATCTATCTATAGATAAAACCAATATAGCTAATTTGAAATTATATAATGATTATTTATTAGATATAGATAGACGTATTTTAGAACAAGAAAAAATCGTAGATAAAACAAAGGAAAAGCTAGAAATAGCTAAAGATGAACTACTTGAAGCTACAAAAGAGAAAAAAACATTTGAAAGATTAAAAGAAAATAGATATGAAGAATATTTATATTCGATGAAAAAGGAAGAGGAAAAAATAATTGACACAATAGTTACTTTTAAGGGAAGTGTCCAACAGTAGGGGGTGGTATTTTGGAAAGCACAGAAAAGCCAAAGAAAAAGAAAAGCTCTAAAATTATTTTAATACTCATTATAGCATTTGTACTAGTACCTCTAGGAGTTGGATGTGTAGTTTATAATACAAATAAATCGTTTAGAGATAAGATGAATACAAAATTAATTAAAGCACCAGGATTTGTGGGAAAATATTTTAGAAATTATCCAACTGAAAGTGAAAAACAAGACAAAAAAACATATTTAGCTAACTATTATCTTTCTCTAGATCCCAGTAGAGCTGCAGATAAAATATACATAGTTAAAAAAAATGATGAAGAACTTTTTGATGATATTATAAGGATAATGAATGAAATGTCTCCAAGCAAAACTTCTGAAATTTTGAAATTAGTAAGAAGTATTGAATTGAGGAAAGATTTACTTTTTTCTATATATGATGAGATACAAGAAGAAAAACAAAATCAATTGAAAGACGAGATATCAAGACTAGAAAAAAATGATATATTAGTTTCTATAAATGAAATAGAAAAAAGAGTGGCTGAAGAGAGTGGATATTTAGAAAAATTACCCAATATAATAAATTTCATGGATGAAGACAAAGCTTCTACTATACTATATTATCTAGATGAAAATATAGTTAATGCTGTTTTACCTAAACTAGAAGCTGAAAAAAAATCTAAGCTGCAGAATAGAATGCTCATAAAAGAAATTGAAGATAAAAAATTGAGAGATTTGGCTAGCTTATATGAGGCAAAACCATTAGATACAGCTATAGAAGAAATTGGGAACGAAGAAACATATTCCATGGATAAATTAGGTAGTATATATATGAATTTATCAGTTAAAAAAGCAGCAGAAATTCTTTCTAATGTGGAAGATGACAATTTTACTGAAGAAATTTTTACTGTCATAAGAAGAGAAGAACAGCTAAAAAAAGTTGAAGATTCTAAGACTATAGATATAAGTGAGGCTATACAATTTGTAAGTGAATATAATAGAAAAATTGATGAATTGGTAGGTATATATGAAAAAATGAGTCCTGATGCAATTGCTAAAATTGTTGAAAATATGATGGATAACACAAAGACTGTTACATCTCTAGAAATTAATTCTACACCTATATATGAAATATCTGATTCAACTATTATAATTGATGTATTAAGTAAAATGAAAAAACCTACAGTTTCTAAGATAATTAATAATATGAATACTAAAAAGGCTACTCAGCTAACCCAGTTGTTAGCTAAACCATAAAAATATTATGTAAAGGAGGTGAAAAGTTGAAAAACATAAATGTATCATTTTTAGATTCAAAAATAGAAGAAAATTTTTTTGTTTCCACTAAAAGCAATGTCATAAAAAATGATAGTAAAGATTTTTCTAACTGTCTAAAACAAATTCAAAACGACATTCAAGATAGTCATAAACTAAAAAATGAAGCTAATTCAAAACTGCAAGATGAAAAAGCTATTTCTAACAAAACTGTAATTAAAGGCAAAAATGAGAAAATAAGGACAGGTGACCTAGAAGATGATGTAGAAAACATAAGTCAACTATCTGATGAATTGGAAAGTTTGAACTTTCAAATACAGAACTTGATATTGCAATTGTTAGAATTGTATACTAACTGTGATGAAAATAATAAGAATGAATTAAAAGAAAGTGTTGAACAAGTTAAGGATACAGTTGAAGGTGTAAAGTTTATTTTAAATGATGATTTTAAGCCAATGGATAAAATTGAATTTAAAAGTCTAGAAGATATAATGACTAAATTAGATGAGTTAGAAAATATTTCAAGGAAAGTAGAAAGTAAATTTGACGATGTACTAGATATAAAAATAGCTGAAAACTTAAAAGATAATATATTAGCTTTGCAAAAAGAAAATAAAGCAGCGTTTGAAAATACATTGTCTAAAGAAAACAACAAAGAAATATTAGGCGAAATGAATATAGAAACAATAAAGAAAGATAATCCCATGGAAACAAAAGATGTATTTTTCTCAAGTCAAAATTTAGAAGAAAATGTTAAAGAAAATATTGTAGCTGAAACTGAAACCAAAGGCGAAGAAAATTTATTTGAAGAAGATTTAGATGAAAAAAGTGCAGAATTAAATGAAATTAGAGAAGAACAATTGTTTACAAATTCAAAAATCAAGACAAATTTTGAAGGCAAAATAGAAGAAATTCAAAAGAAAGAAATAGAAATTCCTAAAGATGAAATAATAAAACAAGTATTAGATAAAGGAAAAGCTGTAGTAGATGAAAATAAATCTGAAATAAGAATAAAGCTCAAACCAGAGATTTTGGGAGAAGTTTTACTCAAAGTAGAAGTTGAAAAAGGAGTAGTAGTAGCAAAAGCAATAGTTGATAACTATAGAGTTAAGGAACTATTAGAGACGAATATTTATCAACTAAAAGAAGGATTAGAAAAACAAGGTTTAGACATAAAAACTTTTGAAGTGCAAGTAGGTACTAACTCAAATTTTGAAAATGAAAAAAGAGAAAAGTACAGTTCTAATGACAAAAATAAGAAAATCAAGATTAAAAAATTAGATTTAAATACTTTAAATACTTATGAAAAAAATATTATATTTGACAATGAAAATATAATTAAGGAAGGTTCATTAGATTTAATGGCTTAGGAGGTGAGATTTTGGAAATTAATAATGTAGACCAAAATGAACATGTTTATAAATTTGACGAAAAAAAAGATATTTCTAAA
>JAKPAR010000361.1 GCA_029779375.1 Bacillota bacterium
TTTATTTTAAATAATAATAAAAATATAGATATGATTGCTCCAAGGATAAATGATAGAAATATATTGAGTAATGACAATTTGATTCCCAATATAAACCCCAATGCTCCTATGAGTTTTATATCTCCTCCACCCATTCCGCCTTTTGATAATATAGCTATAAGCAAAAATAGCCCACTGGAAATAATTAGTGCTAATGTACTATTGAAAATTTGGGGTGAAATGCCATACAATGTATATTGTAGGATTTTATATATAATTGCCAAAATAAATATAGAAATGCTTAATGAATCTGGAATGATTTGAAAGTCAAAATCTATGACACTTATGACTATTAAAATACTGAATATAATTGCATAAAATATGAAGCTTAAACTTCCCCCCAAATGTTTAAATAAAATCAAGTACAAAAATCCATTCAAAAGTTCCACAAGGGGATACTGTGGAGAAATAGGGTCTCCACAGTATCTGCATTTTCCCTTTTGAAAAGTGAAACTCAATACTGGTATAAGCTCGTACCACTTTAAAGGAGTGCTACAATTTGGGCAATGAGAAGATGGAAAAACAATGGATTCTTCTCTTGGTATTCTATATATACATACATTTAAAAATGAACCTATGATTGTACCTATGATAAATATAAATATCTGCATATGTAGCCTCCTATGGTAATTTTTGATTTATGAAACCAGATATATGACTAGTGGAACACAGGAGAACCGTCAGGTTGTGTTGCTCCCTTGTGTTATTCTTGTGTTTGCTTTACTATTTTACCATTATCTATCTTTGCTCTACCTGGTTTAACTGTTATTTTACCATCAGTATCTATAGTTACTGAATATGGGTCACCTGATTGAATTTCTTCACCCACAATATTTACGCCATTTGGCACTATTGGCCATTCTTGAACATATTCTTTTAATACTGAATTGTCTCCTCCTGTATCATTATTTATTGTCTCATTAGGTATTCCCTTATCTGCGATATACATGTTTGCTGCACTTTCTAATGTTCTCACATTTGTATTATGTGCTGTCACTGCTGCAGTTTGTCTGGATTTGTTCAATCTTGGCACAGCTATTGCTGCTAATATTGCTAGTATTGCTATTACAACTACTAATTCAATCAATGTAAATCCTCTGTTGTCTTTACTTAATTTTTTTACAAAGTATTCAAACATTTTTCTTCCCCCTTAATTTATAATCTTTATAAATGATGACATTTATTTATATTCTATAACTCACCTCCTCAAATTGACATTGTTTTTTTATTTTATGTATAAAAAAGGCTTATAGTTTTGCCCTGAAACCTACTGTACTGTGTTCACCATATCAAACATTGGCATTGCCATAGCTATGACTATAAATCCAATGATAAGCGCCATGACCACTATGAGTATAGGTTCTAATGCTGTTGTCATTTTTTGAAGAGATACTTCTACTTCATCATCATAAAAATCTGCGGTTTTTAGAAGTATTTCATCAAGAGAACCTGATTCCTCTCCTACTTTAATCATAGAATATACCATTGGAGGAAAAATATCAATATCCTTTATGGTAGTTGAAAGAGGTACTCCCTTTCTTATATCTTTTACAGCTTCTTCAAGTCCATTTACTACAACTACATTTCCAACAACTCTACTCACTACCTCCAAGGCTTGAATGAGAGGTATACCACTAGATAAAAGAGTTGCTAAGGTTCTCGTAAATCTGGATGTGATGATTTTTACATTAGTCCTTTTTATACCAGGAATTTTAAGCTTTATAGTATCAAATAAAAGTCTTCCTGAATTTGTATGACTATAAAACTTGATACCTATAAATATCAAAAATATAATTGAAATATCTATATACCAATAATTCTCAAGTCTATTGCTCATATTTAATAATATTCTAGTTGGAGTAGGTAATCCTGTACCACTACTTTCAAACATGCCTATAAATGTAGGCATGACATTGACTAACAAAAATATAACTACTGCTATGGATACAATGATGAGTATAACTGGATATACAAAGGCACCTTTAACTTTATTGTCAATTTTATTTTCCTTTTCATAGTGAGTAGCCATTCTATCCATAATGACATCTAGAGTACCACTCACTTCTCCAGCTTCCACCATGTTTATTAAAAGCATTGGAAATACTTTTTCATGTTTTTTCATTGCCTCAGACAAAGTCATACCTTTTTGTACATCTTCATAACTTTCTTTTATAGCATTTCTTAAGGTTTTATTTTCAGTTTGTTTTTCAAGTATATCAAGACAAGTTACAATACTTATTCCAGCATTGAGCATAGTATAAAACTGTCTGCAAAATACAGCGATATCTTTTTTCCCAACTTTAGAATTTAGTGAAATTGCCCTTTTAGGGTCTGAAACTTCAGCTTCTTCAATAGAAATAGGATGAAATTTCTTTCCCTTTAGCATATATATGACATCTTCTGTACTTTGACCTTCAAAAATTCCCTCTGTTATTTGACCTGTATCTGAAACAGCCCTATATTTATAAATCAAATCATCACCACCCTAAATCACATATCTTTTCATGAGTTCTGTATTAAATGCTTGATTTAAAGCTGTTTCTCTTGATATAATTCCTTTTTTATAGTGTTCTAATATGGAATTGTCCATAGTTTCCATTCCATACTTTGCACCAGTTTGAATAGCTGTATCTATCTGATAAGATTTTTCCTCTCTAATCAAATTTCTTATAGCTGGAGTTGCAATCATCACTTCAAAAGCAGCAACTCTACCGCTTCCATCAGATTTTTGCAATAATTGTTGAGAAACAATGCCCTGTATAGTAGACGCAAATTGAATTCTAATTTGTTGCTGTTGATGAGGTGGAAATACATCTATGATTCTATCAATAGTTTTAGCTGCTCCCAATGTATGAAGAGTTGAAAAAACTAAGTGGCCAGTTTCAGCAGCTGTAAGAGCTATACCTATTGTCTCTAAATCCCTCATCTCTCCCACTAATATCACATCTGGATCTTGTCTCAAAGCCGCCCTAAGTGCATTTGAAAAACTATGGGAATCAGAACCAATTTCTCTTTGATTGACAATACTTTTGTCGTGTTTATGTAAATATTCGATTGGATCTTCAAGTGTCAAAATATGACAGCTTCTTTCATGATTTATGAGATCTATCATAGAAGCTAATGTAGTAGATTTTCCACTTCCCGTTGGACCTGTAACAAGAACAAGTCCTCTTGGTTGTCTAGCTAAATCACTGGCTACTTTAGGAAGCCTCAATTCTTCCATAGTAGGAATTTTAAGTGGAATAATTCTTAATGCTGCTCCAAAACTACCTCTTTGTTTATACGCATTGACACGAAATCTTCCAACACCAGGACTAGAAA
>JAKPAR010000363.1 GCA_029779375.1 Bacillota bacterium
GTGTTGATTCGAAGTTTAGAATTACATAATAACCTTCAGTGTAATCATTGATTTCATATGCAAGTTTTCTATTCCCCCACTCATCAACATTTGTTATAGTACCATCTGCTTCAATTATTCCTTTCAATCTGTCAAGGAGAGCATTTCTCTTTTCTTCTTCAAGTTCTGGTACAAAAATAAACACTGCTTCATATTTTCTCATATTTTCACCTCCTTATGGACTAACGGCTCTATTTTTTAGAGCAAGGATAAACATACTTTATGAATTATATCACTACTTAAGCTATTTTTCAAGGACAATTCAAAAATCCCCTATAAAATTTTATAGGGGATTTAAAAATTTACATCATATTTTTTATAGCTTTTGCAAGTCTCTTTATTCCTTCTACTATTTTTTCTTCACTCATATTTGAATAATTTAATCTAAAGGTATTTTCATTGCCACCATTTGGGAAGAAAGATCCTCCAGGTACAAACGCTACATTTTCTTCAAGAGCCTTTACAGCTAATTCTCTTGCATTTATATGCTCAGGAAGTATAACCCAAGTGAAAAGTCCACCTTCTGGATTTGTAAATTTAACTTCAGCTGGAAATTCTTCTTTCATAGTATTTATCATTAAATCTTTTCTCTTTTTATAAAGTTTTCTAAGTTTTTCAATATGAGCTTCTATATCATATTCTTCCATAAATCTTGCAACCTGCATTTGTGATATAGTACTTGCTTGTAAATCTGCACCTTGCTTTGCAAGAATATATTTATTAAGCACTGTTTCTTCTGCACACACCCATCCTAGTCTCAATCCTGGACAGAATATTTTAGAAAAAGTACCCAAGAATATAACTCTTCCTTCTGTATCATAATGCTTAATTGCAGGTAAAAATTCACCTTCATATCTAAGCTCTCCATAAGGATTATCTTCTATTATAGCTATATTATATTGATTTGCCAATTCCACAATTTTCTTTCTTCTATCTTCCGACCAAGTTCTTCCTGATGGGTTTTGGAAATCTGGTATTACATATACAAATTTAACGTTGTCGTTGTTTTTAAGTATTTCTTCTAAATCTTCCATGATCATTCCATGTTCATCTGTAGGAACTTCGATAAATTTAGGTTCATAAGCTCTAAATGCATTTATTGCTCCTAAGTAACTAGGACTTTCACACAATACTATGTCACCTGGATTTAAAAATATTTTCCCAGAAAAATCTAAACCTTGTTGAGAACCACTGATAACTAATATATTGTCTACTTTTGCTTCTACTCCAACTTTTGCCATTCTCTTAGTGATTTGTTCTCTAAGTGGCTTATAGCCTTCTGTTGGTCCATATTGTAATGCCTTAGTTCCTTCTTCTTCTAATACTTCCACAGATATTTTCTTCATTTCATCTACTGGAAA
>JAKPAR010000365.1 GCA_029779375.1 Bacillota bacterium
TTTAGCATTTCCCATTCCCTGAAGTATTCCAGCCACAATTAGAACTATAGTCAAAAATGGAAGCCCCCAGGAAACTGTTCTTAAATGTAGTGTACCATTTTGGAGCAAAGAAGGACTTGGATTAAAAATTTTTAGAAAATAAGATGCATTCCAAAAAAGTATCTGCTGGAGAACAAGAACCAGTATAACTGATGACATAATAGTTTGTTGAGCTACTTTCCTCAATTTTTCATTGTCATTGGCTCCATAAGCTTGAGCTACAAATACTGAAGCTCCAGTAGCTATTCCCTTAAAAAGAGCCCATACTATTTGGGTGATTCTATTGCTTATTCCAAGAGAACCTATAGCTATAGCATCTATTCTTCCTATCATAGCCATGGAGATAAACCCTGCCATCATCTGCAAAATATTTTCCGCAGTCACTGGTAGAATCATTGAAAGTATCTTTTTTCTTATTATCTTATTTTCATTTTTATCTATTTCCATTTTCAACAGCAATTCTCCTCACACATATATTCAGAGATATTATAATATATTTCGCCTCTCTAAACAAGCATTAAGTCAAAAATAATACTGCTCTCAACACATCAAAATAATCTATAGTTTTTATGACTATGGTCTTGGGTGAAGTTTGCACTGCTCCTGGATAAAACGAATTTCTAAAAGCCATGGTATGAGCTGTATATCTAATTTCAAGTTCAAATTCATCAGGTAATTCTATCTTGCACTTATTTAAATCTCCCTTTAGTGCCTTTTCTACTCCTTCTTTGATGAGTTTTGTAGCTAATTCTGGATGAATACTTACAGTTGAATCTCCAATTCCTTCATTTACTGCTACTGTAACTATATTCTCATTTAAATTATTTACTTCTTCGCAAAGTCCCTTGTCTCCACTTAAAAATGCAACAGGAATTCCTAAATAAGCTGCTATATAGGAATGCAATAAAAACTCGCTACAAATAGTTCCATTCAATTTTATATAGTCAATAGTAGAACTGTTCATAGTATGGGCAAGAGGATTAAAATTTGAGCTAGCACAAGAAAGATATCCTGTGTACATCAATGCATCAAAGTATTCATCCAAGTCTTGAACCATTGAAA
>JAKPAR010000227.1 GCA_029779375.1 Bacillota bacterium
TTGAAAAGCAACTTTTTTCAAATCTACCTCTTCAGATAATGGCTTGTTTTCACCATGAAGTTTCAATATCTTATATCTCGCATTTATATCAGGCAAACCTACTTCTATTTGTCTATCAAATCTACCAGGTCTTAACAAGGCCTCATCCAATGTATCTACTCTATTGGTAGCAGCAACTACAATTGTTCCTTCATTGCTACTAAAACCTGACATCTCAGTCAACAATGCATTTAAAGTTCTATCACCTTCATCATTTCCACCACTTGAAAAATTTCCTTTCCTCTTTTTACCTAGTGCATCAATTTCATCAATAAATATAACGCTCTTGCCACATTGTTTCGCTTTATTGAAAAGTGCCCTTATTCTGCTTGCACCAAGTCCTGCATAGACTTGAATAAAATCAGAACCTGATACTGAAAAGAATGGTACATTTGCTTCTCCTGCCAAAGCTCTGGCAAGAAGAGTTTTACCAGTCCCCGGAGGTCCATATAGTAAAACTCCTCTAGGTATTCTAGCTCCATATCTGTTGTACTTTTCAGGATTTTGAATAAAGTCTACCAATTCTTTTAATGATTCTTTTGCTTCTTCATTTCCAGCCACATCTTCAAAAGAAGTGATAGTGCTATCTGACTTTTTGCCTTCTATATCCGATAAAAAAGCCATTTCTTTTTGAGCCTGTTTATTAATATTGCTATTTAAAAAATATCCAACAATTCCCATTCCACACAGAAACAAGAGAAACGAAATACCCTGAATAAGAGTTGAATTTCCACTTGATTCTAATACCTTTACATCATTCACAAGCAACATCTCTTTAAAATCTTCTGTTCTAGGATTGTCAGTAATAAAATATTCACCTGATTTCAATTTTCCTGAAATTCTAGGACTATCTTTTAGTTCTACTCTTTCTACTTGACCTTTTTTTACATAATCTATAAATTTTGAATATGAAATATCGCTATAATCTTTTTTACTATTCATATACAAATAAATACTTGAAACTAACGCAATAGAAATTATGAGAAATAGAAGTATTTTGGTCTTTTTATTCATATTCATTGCTTTTCCTCCTAGTTTACATAATCTACGAATATTATAGCATTAATTTGAATAAATGTCTATTACCTACATTTGCTAATGCAGTATAAAAGCTACATCTATTTTATTTTAAGTGCTTCAAGAACCCTATCAAGTTTTTCTATTTGCTCATCATCTAAAAGGGGGCGCATCCTTTCCAATTTTTCTAACATATCTTCGTATTCTTCTTTACTCATCTCAGTTTTCATTTTCTCATTTAGTTTTATTATCTCAAAAAATATTTCATCTTCTGAAGCATCTGAATAAGTATCTGCCATGTCTTTTATCTTATCTATTTGTTCTTCTGTAGGTTCTATATCCCCTAAATTTTCAAATTTTTTTTTAAAATCGTCCATAAAATTCCCTCCTCAATCTTTATATTTTAATTTATGAATACGATTTTAAATATATTACTTTCAACTAGAACTATTTCAAAACATCTATCATAAACTAATATAAATAGTATTTTTAAATTTTGATTAGGAGGAAATCATGAATCAAACCATTGTATTGATATTTTTAATATATTTATCTATGCAAAGAAAAGAAAATAAAAAAACTATCTCACTAGATTTAAAAAATTTAGATATAGATAATACTTATAAAAAAATAAACATTCTAAAAAAAATTGGTCCCTATTTCCCAGAAGAAATAATACCTATACTCAACAAATCTCTATTCTTGACAGAAAAAATAGTTAAAATATGCGAAGTAGCAGACTTTGTATCAACAAATAACTACTATCAGGAAATAAACTCAGCTAGAATAGATAACAATAAAGAAAAATTCAACTACATAATATCCACATTAAAGCAAGAAATTCCTGAAGAAAAAATAAAATCAATGGACTACCCAATGAATATAATACTTAACTATGACAAATACAAATACATGATGAATATAATATCAATTATAATTTCTAATCCTCAAAGTTTAAATGATCCAAATGAACTTCTGAAAGCTTCTGAATCTTTAATGGACGGTATGAAAGAAAATGAAAAAGAAAAGATTAAAGATATGATGAAAATGTTTGAGCTGATGAAAGCATTAGAACCATCAAATAAAGAAAAAGGTCCAAAAACTAAATAGTTTCTGGACCTTTTAATCTTTCTATTAAATTTTTCATATCTTCTGGAAGTGGAACTTGAAACTCTATTCTCTCATTAGTTCTTGGATGTTTTGCTCCTATATAATATGCATGAAGAGCTTGCCTATCTATAAATGGACTAGGTCTATTGTAAAGAACATCACCTATAATAGGATGTCCAATGTGTTCTAGATGTACTCTTATCTGATGACTTCTTCCAGTGTATATTTGTACTTCTAAAAGGGTTGCATCTTTATATCTTTCTACGACTCTATACCTAGTTTTGGCCTTTTTCCCATCTTCCATAACTACCTTTTTAATACTTTTATCTTCTTCTCTTCCCAAGGGTAAATCTATTATATCTTCATCCATTTCAACTATACCTTCTACTAGAGCTAAATACTTTTTCTCCACACTATTTTCTTCAAATTGTATAGCCATTTGTTGATGACTAAATGAATTTTTAGCTACTATCAATACGCCTGATGTGTCCATATCTAATCTATTTACAAATCTGATTTTCTTTTTTATATTATTTTTCTTGTAATAATAGCTTATTCCATTAGAAATTGTACCTTCTAAATGACTTTTCGTAGGATGTACAACAATATTGGGCTCTTTGTTTATTACTAAAAGATCATAATCTTCATATACTATAGATAAAGGTATGTCTTGAGGAAGCGTATTATCTATTTCATCTTCCATGACAATTGAAACAATATCTCCTAATTTTACTTTTTCCTTAGTTTTCACAGCTTTCCCATTTAAATAAATGGACTTTTCCCTTTTTAGTCTTCTGAAAAGTCTTCCAGAAATATTGTAGCTTAAAAGAACTTCTTCTACAGTTATATCATCACATTTTGCTTTAAATAGAACTACATTTTCACTTTCTTTCAACAAATCCATTTCTATCCTCCAATTATTTTAGCTTTTATTGTATAATATAAACATGACATTATTTATTATTATATCAAAATCTTTTTATTTTTAAATAAAAGGTTATTTAGGAGGGAATTTTTTGACACAGAACAAGAAGAAAATAATAAATATTATTTCCAATAGCAATTATGACTCTAGGAAAACTTCTCAAATATTATCGAAAAAATTAGAAGACAAGGGTTTTGTAGTGCCAAAGAAATATGACAAAAATGCTTCATTAAATATTTGCATTGGTGGGGATGGAGCTTTTTTGAGAACAGTTCACAATTTCAATTTTCCCAAGATACCTTTTGTAGGGATAAATACTGGACATTTAGGTTTTTTTCAAGAAATACTTCCTGAAAATCTAGATATATTTATAGACAAATACATAAAAGGAGAATATTTAGTAGAAGAAATATCACTTTTAGAAGCTAAAGTATGTACTAAATCCAATTGTGTAAAACTCATAGGCATAAATGAAATCGTCATAAAGGGCATAGCTTCTAAAGTAGTTCATTTAGAAGTATACATAAATGACAATCACCTTGAAAAATTTAGTGGAGATGGAATCATAGTAGCCACTCCTGTTGGCAGTACTGCCTATAATTTTTCCAGTGGGGGAAGCATTGTATACCCTACTTTAAAAACTATGCAAATAACCCCTTTATCTCCTATAAGTTCTAAAGCTTATCGTTCACTATCAAATAGCACAATTGTACCCGGAGATATGACTATAAAAATAAAGCCAGAATCTCTATATGAAAATTCTATTTTGATAATAAATGATGGGGTCCAGTATACATATAAAGATATAATTGAAATATATTTTACTATATCAAATATGACCATATTTAGATTGGTATTTGATGAAAATATGTATTGGAACAATTTAAAAAGCAAATTTCTATAGATTTTATGGAAAATACAAAGCAAGGGAAAATTCCCTTGCTTTTTGTTATATCAATTTACTCATTTCATCTACTAGTTGACCAAACAACTTCAATGCACTATCTACTGGTTCACTAGTAGTCATATCTACTCCTGCTTTCTTTAGTACATTTATTGGATAATCTGAATCTCCACTCTTTAAAAATCCAATATATCTATCTACTGCAGCTTTGCCATCTTTAAGTATTTGTTGAGATAAGGATACAGCTGATGAAAATCCGGTTGAGTATTGGAATACATAATAATTATAATAAAAATGAGGTATTCTTGCCCATTCACTAGCTATTTCATCATCAACTACCATTTCTTTGCCATAGTATTTTTCATTTAATTTTTTATAAGTATCATTTAAATAGGAAGCAGTCAATGCTCCACCATTTTCCACATATCTATGAATATCTCTTTC
Organism: Bacillota bacterium; assembly: GCA_029779375.1. GTDB lineage: Bacteria > Bacillota > Clostridia > Tissierellales > Sporanaerobacteraceae > Sporanaerobacter. The sequence goes on from JAKPAR010000227.1 coordinate 4,440, forward strand.
AAATTCTGCAAACATAGTTTGTCTATATACTGTAGTTCTAAATTGTTCTAAATAGTGATTTAATAGATACAATTTTTCACTGTCATCTTTTACATTTTTTAGCATATAGTCCATCAATAAACATTCATTTGTAGTGGAAGCTATTTCAGCTAAGAAGATGCTGTATCCACCATAAATATATGGCTGTGTAGTTTTAGAAAAATAACTATGCATCGAGTGTCCCATTTCATGAGCAGTTGTAAAAATATTGTCCAATGTCTCATGATAATTTAACAATACAAAAGGTTTAGAATCATAAGTTCCAGATGAATAAGCTCCACTTCTCTTGCCCCTATTTTCATAAACATCAATCCATCTAGTATTAAATCCTTCTTTTAATATTTTTATATAATCTTCTCCCAATGGTTCTAATCCCTTAGCAACTATATCTTTAGCTTCTTCAAAAGGTACTTTAATATCCACATCTTTCACTATTGGCGTATATAAATCATACATATGAAGTTCGTCTAGTCCCAACGCCTTCTTTCTGATTTCCATATACTTATGCATAGAATCAAGATTGTTGTTAACTGATTCAACTAAATTGTCATATACAGATACTGGTATATTGTTTTGGTCCAATGCAGCTTCTATACTAGAACTATATTTCCTTGCTTTTGCATAAAAAATATTTTTCTTAACACATCCATTCAACGTAGCTGCAAAAGTATTTTCAAATCCCTTGTAAGTATGATATAGTCCTTCAAAAGCATCCTTTCTAACTCTTCTATCTTTAAATTCCATCAATGGAATAAAGTTTCCATGAGTTATTTCAACATCATTGTTATTTTCATCTTTAATGATTGGGAATTTTATATCTGCATCACTTAGCATTGAAAAAATATTTTCAGGAGAATTTGCTACTTCACCCATTTGAGCAAGTAAGGCCTCTTCTTCTTTAGATAATATATGCTCTTTTTTCCCAAATACTTTTTCAAGATAGTGAGCATATATCCTAAGCCCTTCTTCTTCCTCTAAATACCTCTTCAAATCACTTTCTTGCAATGACAATATTTCAGGTATTATAAAAGAAGCTTTTTCTTCTATTTGAGCTGCTAAACTCATCCCTCTATCTGCAAGAGCTTGATAAGTACTATTTCTACTATCTTCATCTGACCTCATTCTTGCATATACTACTACGTTTTCAGTTAATCTAAATAATTCATCTCTAAGTTTAAGGACTTCTAATAGTGTAGCACTACTTTCTACAGTTCTACCCTCATACTCTGTTATTTTTTCTGCCAATTCTTGTGCCTTTTTAAAATCTTCTTCCCATAATTGATCATTCTCATACATTGATTCTAAATCCCATTTGTATTTTACATCAATCTCTTCTCTTTCTAATATTCTATTTTTTTCATCAGCCACATTATCCCCTCCTATTTTAGTCTACTAGTATAGTTTACATCATTTAATATAAATAATCTATTCTAAAATTTTATTTAAAACCTCTAGCATCAAATCTCTGGCTATAGGAGCTGCACTTTTCCCACCAGTTGAACCTTCATTTTCTAATACTACGCTTATAGCTACTTTAGGATTATCTGCTGGTGCAAAACCTATAAACCAAGCATGAGCCTTACCTGAAGCATTCTCAGCAGTACCTGTTTTCCCTGCTACCTTCACATTTTTTATTCTAGCACCTTTTCCAGTACCTCTTTTTACAACCTCTACCATCATATTTTTCACTTCATTGGCTGTAAAACTGTCTGTAACATGAGAAATATTCTCTGTATAATTAGTTTTTATCACATGACCATCAGGAGATATAATCTCTTTCACTAAAATAGGCTTCACCATATCTCCCCCATTTGCAATAGCAGAAGCTACCATAGCCATATTTAGTGGTGTAACAAGGACTTTTCCTTGGCCAATACTTGCAGCTGCAATATCTGTTTTCCCTATATTTTCCCTATAGGGAGATATAGATTTGCTCACAGGTAAATCAAAAGGCACACTCTTATTTAACATAAACTTTTCTGACACTTCTCCCATTTTTTCTTTTCCCACTTGAAGACCCATATTGGCAAAGTATGAATTGCAAGATTTAACTAAGGCTTCTTCTAAATTTAAATTTCCATGAGCCTTTCCACCATAATCTTTTAAAATATATCCATCAATTTTGGTTGAGCCAGTACATTTATAGTTTCTATCTATATTTGAACTTTCCAAACTAGCCACAGCAGTTATGACCTTGAAAGTAGAACCTGGAGCATATAATCCATTGGTAGCCCTGTTTAAAAAAGGGCTATCAGGATCTTCTACTATAGTCTTCCAATCTTCTCTCAAAGTACTAGGATTGAAGTTTGGCTGACTGACCATAGCATATATATCTCCTGTTTTAGGATTCATGACAACTATTGAACCTTTTTTCCCCTTTAAAAGACTGTTGGCCTTTTCCTGTATTCCATGATCTATTGTCAACTTCAATGTATTTCCTTCACTATTAGGTTCTATAATCTTCTTTAACTCGTTTAAAGTTGTATTCTCCTTTAAATTTAAAAGTTCATTGTTATAGCTTGCTTCCAATCCAGCTTTTCCATATTCCCTATAGCTATATCCAATTATATGTCCATAAAGACTTCCATAATTGTAATGTCTAGTAGATGATTCTTCAGTTTTTTCACTATATACCAATATCTTACCATTTCTGTCAATTATCATGCCTCGTAAAATATTTTCCTCATCTATCCACAATCTCTTGTTATAGCTGTTACTTTTTATAGCTGGAGCTGTAAAAACTTGAAAACAACTCAAATAAACTATTAGGCCTACAAAGAGAATACATACAACTGTAAAAACTCTTATCATTCTCTTAAGCTCTTTGTTCATTTTCTTCCTCTCCTTCTGTATCCAACTCTTCAGAAGCTACCTGTAAAATTCCAAGTGCGATAAAGCTAGCAATCATAGAACTACCTCCATAACTTATAAATGGAAGTGTAATACCCGTTAGTGGTATCATTTTAATGACACCACCAAATATGATAAAAGCTTGAAAACCAAACATTGCACTTATTCCAAAGGCAACAATCCTAAAAAACAAATTTTCTTGACTAAAAGCAATTTTAAATCCTCTATATACAAGAATCAAAAACAACATCATGACAGCAATACCTGCAAATATTCCCATTTCCTCACAAATAGCTGAAAAAATAAAATCTGTATGAACTGCAGGTATAAAATCAGGATGCCCAAGTCCAACTCCAGTTCCAAAAAATCCTCCACTAGCTATAGCAAATAAGGATTGAGTTATCTGATATCCTTTATTGTCTATATATTTCCAGGGATCTATCCAAGTTTCAATTCTTATCTTTACATGATCAAATATAAAATAGCTTGCCAAAGCTCCTACAAAAGCCAAAAACACATTATATAATATAAGCTTTCTATCTTCTTCATACACATACTGTATACTCAAAAATATCAGATAAAATACTGCAGCTGCTCCTAAATCTTTTTGTAAAAACAAAAATCCAATAAATCCATATACTACAAGGAATAATTTGTATCCTCCCTTTTTATCTAAATTGTACTTTTTTTGATTTGTGTAATAAGAAGCAACAAAAAAGATAAATAATAATTTTATGATCTCCGAAGGTTGAAAACTAAACCTTCCTATTTTAATCCAGTTCTTAGCACCACCAATTCTTTGACCAAAAATTAATGTAAAAATAAACAATATCATAGAAGCTATAACATAAAACTTAAGCCATTTATCCCAATCTTTTATTTTTTTTACAATAACATAAGTTATAAAAAAAGCCACAATTCCCGCACTTACCCAAACTACTTGTTTAGCTCCTAAATTAGGATCTATTCTATAAATCATGATTATTCCAAGGGTAATAAGCATAGTGACAATCAAAAAAATATAGTGATCTCCAGAAGATATTTTTAACAAAATAAAATTAGATATATATATAATGAATACAAGACTAACCCCTGTGATGAGAGTAAATTTATCTGGATTTTCAGCGTTATGGATAAATAAAAGAAATATAGCCATTAAATCTACCAAAACAAGAAGATTTCTTGGAACTCTATAACTAATCAATTTTTTATTCATTTTTTCAACTCCTTACTTCCTATTGACAAACAAAAATTCTATTTGTCCCAATCTAATACTGTCTCCATTTTTAAGTTTCACAACATCCATAACTCTGTCCCCATTTACGAATGTACCATTGGCGCTATTTAAATCTTCAAGATAAAAATCTCCTTCATCTTCAACTATTCGCATATGTTGCTTTGATATATATGGATCTTTTATACATATATTGTTTTGATTGCTTCTACCTATAGTCACATCTTTGTCAATGGGATAGACCTCTTTTATCTTAAATGGAAGAGTATCTTTTTGGTTTATAAGTTTTAAATAAGTACTCTTGTTGTATGTATTTAATCCCATTCCCTTTATATCTAAATATATTAGTCTTATGATACTGAACATAAAAAAATAGATAATAAATATAAACAAATATTTAAATGCTAATGATACTATATTGTACATAGAATATTTACCTCCAAAAAATTTCTCTTTTAATCAATGTTATCATATTATTTTTACAAAGTGAATAAAGTATTTTAAATTCTATAAAAATCTGATAAAATGAATATGTACATGATACTAAGGAGGTTTTCAGATGACAAGAAAAATATATCGTTCTTCTACTAACAAAGTAATATCCGGTGTATGTGGTGGATTAGGTGAATATTTCAATGTAGATCCCTCCATCATAAGAATTTTTTGGTTAATGCTATCCATAGCAACGAGCGGAACTGGTGTTCTAGCATATATCATATGTGCATTGGTAATCCCTGAAGGTAGCAACACTACCATTTATTATGATGAAAATGACAACAATTATAAAAACAGTGCAGTATTTGTTGGTATAGTTTTAATAATAATAGGTGTAGCTCTTTTAATCAAAAAGATATGGCCTTGGTTCAGTGTAAAATGGTTTAACTTCACTAAATATTGGCCTGTATTATTAATAATTGCCGGAATCTACGTTATATATAATCAAAAAAAGAAATAATATTGAAATCTTGATTTTTATGTAATTAATAACTACTGGTCAAACTTTAAACTAGAACATTTTTATAATGCACTAGAGTGGTATGATACACAAGATGTAACTTTGGGAGGGTAATATCCCTCTTTTTTATTGCCTATTGTTTGAGAAAATGCTAAAATTAAAGCACTACTATAGATGAGGAGGATGAAAATGAAAGACTATAGTGTATTTGATATTCTAGGCCCTGTGATGATAGGTCCTTCTAGCTCTCATACTGCTGGTGCAGCTAGATTGGGAAAAGTTGCAAGAGAAATTGCAGGAGACAATTTTGACAATGTGTGTTTTTATCTCCATGGTTCTTTTGCAAAAACTTACAAGGGCCATGGAACTGATAGAGCACTGGTAGCAGGTGTGCTAGGAATGGATCCCTCTGATGAGAGAATTAAATATTCTTTTCAAATAGCAGAAGAAAAAGGTATAAAAATAAAGTTTATTGAAACAGATTTAGGATATGCCCATCCAAATACTGTAAAGATTGTATTTCAAAACAAATATGGAGATACTTTCTATGTAACAGGTTCTTCCATCGGTGGAGGAAGTATCTTAATAACTGATATTGATGGAAACAAGGTAGAATTTACTGGAGATTTGCCCACTTTGCTTTTGAAATACAAGGACAGAAAAGGAACTATTAGCAAAATAAGTACTATATTATCTTCAAATGATATAAATATTGCTACTATGAAAGTTACTAGAGAAAGAAATATTGCTACTATGGTTGTAGAAACTGATACTTTAGCTAATAAAAATGCAATTGAAGAAATATCTAAAAATGAAGATGTTTTTTATATAAAGACAATAAATCCTATAGATAAGAGGTGATATTTTTGTACAATCATGGTGAAGATTTAATTCAAATTTGTAATGAAAAAAATAAGAAAATATATGAAATAGTTTTAGAAAAAGAAAGTGATATCACAGGAAAATCTATTGATGAAATCAGAAAAGAAATGAATGAAAATTTAAAAGTAATGATAGAATCCTCTAGCCATGCGATAAACAATGAAGTAGTCTCTGTAAGTGGACTAATAGGTGGAGAATCAAAAAAAGTCATGGAATATAAAAATAGCCATGAAACAATCTGTGGAAACACTATAAATAAAGCTATGGCAATGGCTCTTTCAACATCTGAAGTAAATGCTTCTATGGGAAAAATAGTTGCAGCACCTACAGCAGGTGCATCTGGAATTCTTCCAAGTGCTCTTATTACTGCTAAAGAAAAGTTTAATCTAAATGATGATGACATTATAAACGGACTATTTACTGCTGCAGGAATAGGTGAAATAGTCGCAAAAAATGCCACTGTTTCAGGGGCCTATGGAGGATGTCAAGCAGAATGTGGAGTAGCTGCTGCTATGGCTGCTGCAGGAATAGTTGAAATGCTTGGTGGAAGTCCTGAAACCTGTCTACATGCTTCTAGCATTGCTATTATAAATATAATGGGCCTTGTATGTGACCCTATAGCTGGATTGGTAGAATTTCCTTGTGCCTTCAGAAATGCTTCTGGTGTTGTCAATGCTCTTATTTCTGCAGACTTAGCACTAGCAGGAATTAAAAGCTTGGTACCCTTTGATGAAGTAGTAGAAGCCATGTATAGAGTAGGAAAATCTCTACCTGATACATTAAAAGAAACAGCATTGGGAGGATTAGCCGCTACTCCAACTGGAGAAAAATTCAAGGAGAGGATTTTATGACAAGACATTATTTTCTATAATTGTTTCTGGATATTCAGGTAGCGATATACTTGCCAAATAACTTATAAGCAGTCTAAATATAAATAAAACATTTAGACTGCCACCATATTTCTCCCTTATGCCTACGGCCAATGATAGAAGAACTATAAAAAATGTACCACATATTAAAGAAAGGGCAAAAAATTTTGCCCAAAATATAATAGACGAAATTAAAAAGTAATATTTATCGTATGCTTATATACTTCCATTTCCCTGTTCCAAATCTAATATAAATAACTATCCATCTTGCAAACTGGTCAACAAACATAGCAATCCAAGCCCCTATTAGACCCATTTCCAAAACATTTACAAACAAATAAGCAAATAATACCCTTAAAACTAGTACTCCAATAAAAGTAGCTACAAGAGTCCAAACCGTATCTCCCGCACCTCTAAGCCCACCAGCTATAATTAATTGTGAAGACTGAAAAGGTTGAACAAAAGCAATGACCTTTAATATAGTTGAAGCACTTTTTATTATTTCAGGATCTTGAGTATATAAACTTACAATTTGGGCACCAAAAAAGAAAAATAATACTGCCATCGTTGTTGAGATGATAGAGCCTATTTTTCTAGATTGCTTGATATAATTTTCAGCTTCGTAAAGTTCATTAGCTCCAAGACTTTTTCCCACTAATGAAGAAGCTGCTATACCAAAAGCCTGCCCAGGAGTAAAAGATAAACCTAGTATATTTAAACATATTTGGTGAGTAGCAAAAGCTACAGTACCTAGTGAAGCAACCATCTTTACAAATAAAAGTACTCCTACCCTAAATGCTATTTGTTCTAATGAAGCTGGAACACCTATTTTTATAAGATTATAGATTATATTTTTATCGTATTTAAAAGGATTTTTTAGATTGACTTTTACTACACTATCTGTTTTCAATATATACCTACCAAGAAAAATACTAGCTATAATTTGAGATAAACAAGTGGAAATTCCAGCACCAGTAACTCCTAATTTAGGAAAACCTAAAAGCCCATATATAAGAAGTGCATTTCCTATGACATTTACCATATTTGCCTTTAAATTTATTTTCATAGGAGTTTTAGTGTCTCCAATCCCCCTTAGTACTGCAGATATTGAAAGATTAAAGGCTTGAAATATAAAACCAATCATTACTACTTTAAAATAATTGTGACCAACTTGTATTGCATCTTGCTCAGCACCTAAAAAAGCCATTATCTTTTCTGTAAATACCATGCCAAATATAAATAGTGGTATAACCAATAAAACTAAATTTAATAGTACTACATGCTTAATTACAGTTTCAATTCTATCATATTTTTTAGAACCAACATATCTAGCTACCATGGCAGTACCACCTACATTTAGAGCTTGTACAAGGGACAATCCTATAAACAGTGGTTGATTAGTAATTCCAACTGCCGCAATAGATGCAGCTGCTATTTGAGGATTTTTTATCCTACCTAACATCATCATATCAATCATGCCAAAAAGTGTCCCCAAAAAAAGCTCAACCAATACAGGCAAAGCTATTTTCAATACATCATCTTTAATTTTTTTAACTTGCTTTTTCTCATCACATTCTTCCATAAATACCACCTCTTTAAAATTTCGATACCCTAAACATTATATCATATTTAAAACACAAAAAGAAGACTGAAAGTTTATTAGTCTTCTTTTTGTGTTTTAAATTTATGATTTGATATTAGTTTGTATATTTACTTTTTATATATTTATCTATAGCAGCTGCAGCTTCTTTTCCTGCACCCATAGCTAAAATAACTGTAGCTGCACCAGTAACTGCATCTCCTCCAGCGAAAACACCTTCTCTTGATGTTTTTCCAGATTCATCTGCTACTATACATTTTCTCTTATCTACTTCAAGACCTTTAGTAGTTGAAGGAATAAGTGGATTAGGTGATGTTCCAAGAGCCATTATGACAGTATCTACTTCAAATTCAAATTCAGATCCTTCAATAGGTTCTGGTCTTCTTCTTCCAGATTTGTCAGGCTCACCAAGTTTCATTCTTACACATTTAATTCCTTTTACCCATCCTTTTTCATCTCCAACTATTTCTATAGGATTAGTAAGAAGTTCAAAATTTATTCCTTCTTCTTTTGCATGATGTACTTCTTCTACCCTTGCTGGAAGTTCTTCTTCTGATCTTCTATATACTATCCATACTTCTGCTCCAAGTCTTTTAGCTGTCCTTGCAGCATCCATTGCGACATTTCCTCCGCCTACTACTGCAACTTTTTTACCAACTTTTATTGGTGTATCATATTCATCTTTAAAGGCCTTCATGAGATTGTTTCTAGTAAGGAATTCATTTGCAGAAAATACTCCGTTGTAATTTTCTCCAGGTATTCCCATGAACTTAGGAAGTCCAGCTCCGGACCCTATAAATACTGCATCATAATTGCCTTTTTCAAATAAATCATCTATTGTAATAGTTCTTCCTACTATTACATTTGTTTCTATTTTTACTCCTAGTTTCTTTAGATTTTCTATTTCATGTTTGACAACGGTATCTTTAGGAAGTCTAAATTCAGGAATTCCATATACTAATACTCCGCCTGGTTTATGAAGTGCTTCATAAATGGTTACATCATAGCCTTCTTTTGCTAAATCCCCAGCACAGGTAATTCCCGCAGGGCCTGAACCTATGACCGCTACTTTGTGTCCATTTTTTTCTTTAGCTGTTGCTACTTCAATATTGTGCTCTCTTGCCCAGTCTGCAGCAAATCTTTCAAGTTTTCCTATAGCTACAGCATCTCCTTTGTTTCCAAGTACACATTTAGACTCACATTGTGATTCCTGTGGACATACCCTTCCACAAACTGCAGGAAGTGCAGTATATTTTGCAAGTACTTTAGCAGCTTCAGCAAAATTTCCTTCAGCAATTTCATGAATGAATTCTGGAATATTTACTGATACAGGACATTTTGTCATGCATTGAGGGTTTTTACAATTTAAGCATCTCTTTGCCTCTGCTACGGCTTCTTCTTCTGTATATCCAAGACAAACTTCCTTAAAATTGTGACTTCTAACTTTAGGAGGCTGTTCTGCAATAGGTGTTCTCTTAAATCTATCCATTATTTAGCACCTCCTTGTTGACATTTACAAACATGTTGTCCACCTTTCTCTGATTCTTCAGATTTATATTGAGTTTGTCTTCTAAGTGCTTCATCAAAATTTACAAGATGACCATCAAATTCAGGTCCATCTACACAAGCAAATTTTGTTTCGTTTCCAACAGACACTCTACATGCTCCGCACATTCCAGTACCATCTACCATGATTGGGTTAAGACTTACAATAGTCTTAATTCCAAGTTCTTTAGTCAATTTACATACAAATTTCATCATTATCATAGGTCCTATACAAACAATAAAATCGTATTTTTTACCTTGATTTTTCACAAGATCTTCAATTAAATTAGTCACCATACCTTTAAAGCCATAACTTCCATCATCTGTTGCAACATATAGATTTCCTGCTACTTCTCTCATTTTTTCTTCAAGAATGACTAATTCTTTAGTTTTAGCACCTATGATTACATCTACATCAATTCCTCTTTCATGGAACCATCTAGCTTGAGGATATACTGGAGCAGTACCAACTCCTCCTGCTACA
>JAKPAR010000268.1 GCA_029779375.1 Bacillota bacterium
AGTAGAGCTATAGAAAAACTTTGGTCGCTGCCTATTTGTTCAAAAGGATTGTACCGAACTATTCCTACTTTCTGTATACAATGACTTAATTTACTATATATGTCTGAAAAATTTCGATTTACTAAATCTACTTTGTTTTCCATTTCATGAACAGTATTCATATGGCTAACAAGCATTGCTTCTAGATTTTTATTATCCATACCGCACATGAGGTTTTTATATTTTTTTGTAATGCGTTTAGTTTTTATATAGTTGATAACTACAAATAGGAACGATAATAAGGCCAATAAAAAAGATGCAACTAAAATTTCAATATTATAAATCTGGATATATTCGTTAATGATTTCCATTTAGTACCTCCTGAAAACAAAGAGTTGATTTTTTGATAACTTTTAGCGATAGAGGCAGTATCGAAAATTCTACCGGAGTTTTCACTATGATATCTCCATCAGTATTTATAGGGAGTTCTTCATCACTGTGTATTCTAATACTGCGAGCTTTATAGGTTTTTACGTACGGCAGATTAAGATAAGAGCCCTTGGCAAATTTAGCAAATAATAATGGTATTTTATATCTAGGTAGAGGAGATATAATTATTATATCAAAATAGCCGTCTTCTAAAAGTCCATTGGGATTTACATGCATACCACCTCCATAGTATGAACCATTCGCAATAGCTATGAGTAGAATATTTAGCTCCATTTTATTTCCATCTAATTCTACCTGTATATTTTTAAACTTATAGAAGAAAAACTTTATAAATACAGAAATATAATAGGATAGCTTAGCGGGAACATATTTTTGTATTTTTTTAACATCTTTTACAATTTCAGCATCAAAACCTATACTTGCCACATTAATAAAACAAATATCTCCAATCTTTCCTACATCTATAGGTGAGCTAATATTTTCACATATAAAATTTAATGCTCCTTCAATTGATAGAGGAACTCCAATAGAACGTGCAAAATCATTTCCACTTCCCGCAGGGATGACCCCTAAAG